>CAXAVP010000324.1:0-4359 GCA_963972175.1 uncultured Arenibacter sp. | reverse complement strand
ACACAAACGGGAACCAATAGGTTCTTACAATCTTCTTTTTTAGGTACCAATGAACCGTAGGAGATAGTATAAGGTCCGTTGGTACTCACCCCTATGTCACCTTCGTTCTGCACAAAACCATCGGGTTTTACATAGCGCTGCACATTATGGGAATCCATGGTATAAGATCCCATTCCAATAGGTTTGGGCGTAGGGCTCTTCTTCAACAATTCGTTCTCTGTCATCACAAACTCCCCTATCATTCGCCTTGCTTCCCGAACATAAATCTGATGTGGCCAATTGCCATTATCCTTAAACTCATCCTTGGAGAGGCCCCATTGCTGCATTTTGGTCTGTATATCTTCAGGAACCCTAGGGTCATTGGCTACGAACCAAAGTAATCCTTTTTGATAATTTTCATGCTCCTCAATAATCTCTTTTCTTCTTTCATAACTAGCCTCTGGGTAGTCGTAGTTCATACCTATATTGTCACTACTAAAGGGACCGTGATTATTGGTGTCTGTCTTATGGTTGGGAATGGGATCAAATTTGTTGAACCATTCTTTCCAACCGTGTTCAAACACCCTTGCCAATAGCTCATACTGCATGGGGTCATACCCTTCAGGTTTTGGAAATGCAATCCTATTTTCCGGATGATTGGTCATACACATCCTAAAACAATAGGCCTGGATCTTATCATCCCCACTGTGTTTTTCCCCCGGATCCTCCCCAGATACCCTAGGTAACAGTCCACTGGATGGGTCGCCAGGAACCACATAAGGGGAAATATCAGATTCAAACCAATGTTTATGGTGCAAGACACCGGTTTGCACTCCATTCCATTCTTCCCCGTACACATCCTTTCCTTCTCTCCCCACATGATAACTGACGCCGGCTGCCGCCATCAGATCACCTTCATAAGTAGCATCCAAAAATACAGCTCCTTTATAGGTCTTCCCGGACAATGTGGTGATAGATATTATTCTACCGTCTTCCATAACTACCCCGTTTTCCCTATTTAACCATTCATCCCTATCAACACGAATCTTTTCCTCTGCTATCATATCCTCAAAAACTTGTTCGGCCACATGAGGCTCAAAAATCCACATGGTCCTATTCTCCCCATCCATTGCCGGTGTTCCTTGGCCCTTATTGCCATATTCCTCCTTTTTCTGCCAATTCCATGCCTCTTCAGTATTGTAATGTTTCCACACTCTGTGGTAGAATTCACGGGCCAAACCCCCAATTACACTTTTATCTCCCGTATCGGTAAACCCCAAACCTCCGGAGGACAATCCGCCCAAATGCTTATCCGGGGAAACTACAATAACCGACTTGCCAGAGCGTTTTGCTTCTACAGCAGCAGATATGGCCCCAGAGGTGCCACCATAAATAACAATATCTGCCATATTCTCATCATTAGGCGGCTTACTATCCTTACAGGAAAATATGAAAGATGTCGAAAACAGTAACACCAACAAGTACATTATGATTTGCCTATTATTTTTCATGAGTTTTGTATTTTTCTGAGACTGTTTCAGTTATAATATTACGTAATTCTTTACGTAATTCCTCTGCCAAGACACTATTTTCGTTAATTAGGTTTTTCGATTCAGATTCATCCTCCACAAGGTTGTATAATTGTCCTTCTAACTCATCCTTATCCGGCTCAATATATTTCCAATTGCCCTTTCGAAATCCCATAAGATTATTTGAAGATTGGACCACCACCGATTCTCTAATATTTTTTTCCTCTCCTTTGAGATTCGGGAATTGGTCATAACTATCAATGGCCGCATCTTGGGGTAACTCAAATCCAATTATTGTACTGATCGTTCCTAGTAAATCATTTAATGCAAAAATCTTATCTGATTTGATACCTGCTGGAATCTTATTTGGCCATTTTGCAATAAAAGGTGTTCTAACCCCACCTTCCCAAATTGTCCATTTGGCACCTCTCAAGTTACCGTTAGGGTTATGTTCATTTTTATCAAGGCTTTTTCCTTTGACATCTGATAAATTGTTACTTGGGTTTGCATTGTCAATATGATTTCCTGTCCTTTCAAATTGCGAACCATTATCACTAGCAAAAAGTACAATTGTATTTTTAGCTTGACCTAGGCTATCAAGAGTTTTTACAATCTGGCCGATATGGCTATCTAATTCAGACACGTAATCTCCATAGGTACCAGCTTCTGTTGTACCTATAAATTCATCGCTAACAGATAATGGTACATGCGGAACATATGGTGCATAATATAAAAAAAACGGGTTTTCCTTACCTGACTTAAAACGCTTACTTAAAAAACCAATACTTTTCTTAGTGATACGTTTAAGGTATTCATTGGCTGGAATAATTTCGATATGATCTTTATTTTCAGCCGAATCTATATTATAAAATTCATGTTGTAAGGCGGCAACTATATTATTTCCATCCATAACCCAACATTCACTTGCGCAACTAAACCCGTACCAATTTTCAAAACCATGATCAACAGGACCATTGCTAATTGCTTGTTGTAGATTAATGTTCTTACCATTATTTTCAGCCTTAAATTTGCCGAAGCCAGCAGGTTTAAGACCATCTAAAGTAGGAAATGTAGCCCCTAAATGCCATTTACCAAACCCAGCAGTAGTATACCCTACCTCCTGTAACATCTTGGGGAGTGTTAATTGACCCTCATCCATCATAGAGGGCTCATAGTTTGATAAAACACCCGATTTTTTCCAACTTCTAAATGGGTATGTTCCTGTCATCAATGCATATCTAGACGGCGAACACACTGAAACAGGACAATACGCATTGGTAAAACTAATACCTTCAGAAGCCAACTTATCCAAATTAGGAGTAGGAATAAGGGATTTATCATTAAACGATCCAATGTCTCCATACCCAAGATCATCAGCAAGTATTAAAATAATATTAGGTAGGGTTCTTGGCTCTTCTTTTACGTTTGCACACGAAACAAAAACTAACGTACCTAGTATCACAATAGGACTTATTAAATAATTACAACGTTTAAAATATTTGATTTTTTTGATAATATCTACTGATGGTAAGTTCATTGCACAGTTATTAATCAATTCGTGATTTATTCAAGACGTTGACCATTTTTCAATAAGATGGATTTTAAACGCTCATAGGGAACATCTTGAACTGAACTTCCGGTATCAATTGCTAAGGAGGCAGCAGTTGCTGCAGACTCTCCTAAAACCATAAATACTGGTTCCATTCGGATTGATCCAAATGCAATATGAGTAGCGCTAAGACAAACTGGAACTATTAAATTTTCACATTCTTCCTTTTTAGGCACCAAAGATTTATAGCTTATAGGATAAGGATCAAAACCATGAGCTTCGACATTGCCCTCATTTTGAACATAACCGTTAGCATCCACATACCGTTGTGTGTTGTGGGAATCCATGGTGTATGCAGCCAATCCAATAACATCCTCTGCCACTACCAGACCCTCACAATTGTGCTGTGACATAACATAATCACTAATCATACGTCTGGCTTCACGAATATATAATTGTTGTTGCCAACCATCTTCTCTTTCAAATTCATCCTTTGTAGTGCCCCATCTAGAGGCCTCATCACGCACTTCCTTTGGAATCCTGGGGTGATTGGCCAATGTCCACATTAAGCCCATCTGGTAGTTACGGTGGTCTTCGATGATTTTTTCCCTCTCAGCATAGGAAGCTTCTGGATAATCATAATTTCTACCAATATAATCAGTGGAGAAACCAAATCTATTATTAGAATCGGTCTTGCGATTTGGCATACTGGAATTTATTAATGGTAATAAAGGACCTCCTTTATAGTACATGTCGCGTACAGACCCCTTGCGAGCTTCATAATTTCTAAAAAGAAGCTCATAATCCTGTTCTTTATAATTTGTAGGTTTCTTAAACGGAATACGATTATCTGGATGGTCGGTCAAACACATTCTAAAACAGTAGGCCTGTATCTTATTATCCCCTTCTCCTTCAACTCCAGGTTTTTCATTCACATTTGGCAAAAGTCCGCTCTCTGGATCTCCTTTAACGATG
Organism: uncultured Arenibacter sp.; assembly: GCA_963972175.1. Taxonomy (GTDB): domain Bacteria; phylum Bacteroidota; class Bacteroidia; order Flavobacteriales; family Flavobacteriaceae; genus Arenibacter. The sequence continues at coordinate 327 of CAXAVP010000324.1, read as the reverse complement.
TAGGGATCTACTCTTGGTATAAAATTGTGGTTAGCAGCATTTTTGGAAATCAAATGGGTCAAAGATATATTGTAATTGTTCGGTTGAACTCCGTTTAGAGTTTCTCCGTATTCCTGATTACCCTCACGACCTATTGCATAACTAACTCCAGCGGTGGCTAAGAGATCACCTTCATAGGTTGCATCAAGGAATACTTTGCCTACAAATTTCTTCCCACTCTCCATGGAAATTGAAGAGATCTTTCCATTCACTTTATCTACCCCTGAATCTCTATTTAATCTCTCATTAAATATTATTTTAACCTTCTCATTTTTCAACATATCATGA
>CAXAVP010000323.1:0-4407 GCA_963972175.1 uncultured Arenibacter sp. | reverse complement strand
CCACTAATACCGTTCCATTTTCGTAAATTATCTATACTAATTCCAGGATATTTTCTGGAAATGGTCCAAAGTGAGTCGCCTCGTTGTACTGTATGTACCTTGGAACCTGCCGCGGCAACAGAATTTGTTGAGCTCTTATTGGTGCTTTTGGAGCTAGTTGGAATCTTTCTTGGATAGATGGTCAGGCGCTGTCCTATTCTAAGGTTGTTGCTTCTTAACCCATTCCAACTTTTTAGCTGACTTACCCTCACGCCATATCTCTCGGCAATTTTACCTAGATAGTCGCCACTCCTAACCTTGTATCGTATTTGATCTTTGGACTGTACAATTTGCGGCAAGGGTTTCTCCTTTGTTTTAAATTGATTCTCCACATGCGCATAGATGGCGTCCTCGTTGGCAACAAATTTCCCCATGGCATCAATGGGAAGTCGCAAGGTGTAATTTTTGCCCTTTATATAGGGAATAACGTCTAGCTTGTAGGCTGGGTTTAAGACCTTCAATTCTTCAACCGTCACATTTACCAATTCGGAAATTTGGTCAAATGTAATGGTGCTCTTAACGTGTATGGTATCCGTTTCAAAATAGGGCCTTTCTGCTACTCTTTGTTTTAATCCGTGCTCCTCGGCATATTCAAAAAGATACATGGTAGCCATAAAAGCGGGCACATAACCGGCCGTTTCCCTAGGGAGGTTTCTTCTTATGTTCCAGTAATTCTTATAGCCTCCAGATCGTCTGATGGCCTTATTTACGTTTCCGGGGCCCGAGTTGTAAGCCGCTAGGGCCAAATCCCAATCATTAAATATACCGTATAGTTTTTTTAGATAGACTCCAGCGGCTTTGGTTGAGTTTATGGGGTCGCTACGCTCGTCCACATAACTGCTTACATCCAAGTTTAACATTTTCCCGGTCCCGTACATAAACTGCCATAGTCCTGTGGCACCTACCCTGGAGCGGGCCTTTGGATTTAAGGCAGATTCCACAATGGCCAAATACTTGAGCTCTAAGGGAAGATTTTGGTTGTCCAGTTCCTGTTCAAACAACGGGAAATAAAACTGACTCGCCGTTAACATCCTATTCATAAAACCCCTTTTTCGGGTAAGAAAATATTTAATCACATTCTCTAAGGAGGGATTATAGACAACGTTAAAGGGCGTTTTTTGGTTTATTATTTCCAATCTTGCCTTTAAAGTATCTGTATCCATACTGTATTCGTAAACCGAATCTATTTCCAAGGTGGTAATATCCTCATAGATTGAATCGAATAAGCTGGAATTGTCGTACAATTCTTTCATCCATAAGCTGTCGTACAGAGCAGCCTGGGGATGATCCTTTAAATCATATCGCTTTTGCCCCTTCAGTAAAACCAATGGATTGTCTGGAATGCTATCCTGTGCCTCCATAATTTCCATCTTATCCACCCCATCCAGCTCTGTATGGGTGGAATCTACGGTTATTGTACTGGTGGTTATGGCGTTGAGTCCAGGTTTATTCGTGGGAATGGAATCAGCCTCTTGCGCTGCACTGGTAGCCACGAAACCCATGGACAGAACGCCCAGCAATATGTATTTGGATGTGTTCATAAGGTTTATGTTTTAAAGCGGAACGAACGAAAATCGTGCTTTTCTCTTAAACGTATTATTTAATCCTTAATATAAACATTAAAAATTAAATAATCCACATTGTATAACGCTACAGTTAAGCCAATATTGCCGCAATCCCAGGTAGCGTCTTGCCCTCAAGGCTCTCCAACATGGCTCCGCCGCCAGTGGACACATAACTCACTTTGTTTTCAAAGCCAAATTGCTTTACCGCGGCTACAGAATCGCCACCACCAACTAACGAAAACGCACCCTTCTTGGTAGCTTCATCAATAAAATTGCCCACGGCAATGGTTCCTTTGGCGAAACTTTCCATCTCAAAAACACCTACTGGACCGTTCCATAGAATGGTTTTGGATTGTAGGATAACGTTTTTAAAATTTTCCAAAGTCTGTGGTCCCGCATCCAATCCTTGCCAACCATTGGGAATCTCATTGGAATTTACCACCTTGGTATTGGCATCGTTGCTAAAATCGTCGGCAGCCAAAACATCTACAGGAATATGCACTTCCACTCCTTTTTCCTTGGCTTTGTCAAGAATCTCTAGGGCTAAATCCATTTTATCATCCTCACAGATAGAGTCTCCAACCGTTCCCCCTTTGGCTTTTACAAAGGTATAGGTCATTCCCCCACCAATAATTAGGTGGTCTACCTTGTCCAATATATTCTCTATGATAGTAATTTTAGAAGATACTTTAGCCCCTCCCAAAATTGCGGTTACTGGTTTTTCTCCCGTTCGCATCACTTTCTCTATGGCTTCAATCTCCTTGGCCAATAGAAAGCCAAAACATTTCTTTTCAGGAAAGAACTGGGCAACTATAGAGGTTGAGGCATGGGCCCTGTGGGCAGTGCCAAAAGCATCGTTTACATAGATATCCCCCAATTTGGAAAGTTTTTCGGCAAAGGATGCATCCCCTTTTTCTTCCTCTGAATGAAATCTGAGGTTCTCCAGTAATAATACTTGCCCACTTTTTAGCTCAGATACCGCCTTTTCGGCTTCAGGACCTACACACTCTGTAGAGAATTTAACCGTAACACCAAGTACTTCGGATACCTTGCTGCATATGTGCTTTAGGGACAAGTCCGGATTAACAGCTCCTTTGGGTCTCCCCAAGTGGCTCATAAGTACTGCGCTACCACCATCTTCCAAAATTTTTATAATGGTTGGCTTGGCAGCTTTTATCCTATTGTCGTCGGTAACCTTTAAATCTGCATCCAAGGGAACGTTGAAATCTACCCTTATTAATGCTTTTTTATCCTTAAAATTAAAATCCTTGATGGTTTTCATTTGCCCTTTGGTTTTTAGAGAATGACAAATGTAAAGATTTATGGGTAGTGTAAAAAGGGACAGTTCCAAATATTTGCGGCCAAGCCTTCTTAATTTTATGGTCCAGTACATAAGTAACTGTATTTGAGGGCGGTTTTTAATGTTGGTTTTTTGGCTGATAAATTGGGCAAAAACCGTAGGTTCCCTAGCTGGGAGAAGCTGGTGTGGTTAGGATAAAAACCTTTATATTTGGACCATGTTATTCAAGGATGTTTTAGGGCTTTCACATATTAAGCGACATTTGGTTTCCAGTGCCGATGCTGGGCGTATTCCCCATGCCCAACTTTTTGTGGGTCCGGAAGGATGTGGCACCTTGCCCATGGCCCTGTGCTATGTGCAGTACCTTCTTTGTGGGAACAGTGGAGGGGAAAATGATACCGGTAATAGCGCTTGTAATATAAAATTTAACTCCCTGGCCCATCCCGATCTGCATTTTGCCTTTCCAGTATCCAATTCCAGTAAAGTTAAGAGTCACGCTGTAAGTGATCATTATCTGGAAGATTGGCGTCAGTTTATAAAAGAACAACCCTATGGAAACCTTTTTGATTGGTACAAATTAATTGGAATAGAAAATAAACAGGGGCAGATTGGGGTAGATGAGGCACAGGATGTGGTAAAAAAACTTTCCTTAAAATCCTATGAAGGGGGGTATAAGGCCTTGATTATTTGGATGGCCGAAAAAATGAACACCGCTACGGCCAACAAATTGTTGAAGTTGATAGAGGAACCGCCCGATAAAACGGTCCTTATCTTAATTGCAGAGGATGAAGAGCAGATTATACAGACCATAAGATCTAGATGTCAGATTTTGCATTTCCCACCCTTGGCCGAAGAGGCCATAACCAATGCGCTGATAGAAAAGGGGCTTAGCCGGGAGGAAGCCATTGGGATTGCACACGAGGCCAATGGGAACTATAATAAGGCACTGGATTTTATGAATAACGATTCTGAGGATTTGGTGTTCGAGAAATGGTTTGTGCAATGGGTGCGCTCTGCCTTTAAAGCAAAAGGGAACAAGGCGGCCATACACGATTTGATTGCCTGGAGCGAAGTTGTGGCCAAGACAGGCAGGGAAACCCAGAAAAAATTCCTGAATTACTGTATGTCCGTCATGCGCCAGGCGCTGATGATCAATTATAACACCCAGGAACTGGCATTTATGAAGATCCATGTTGAGGGATTTCAATTGGAGAAATTTGCTCCCTTTGTACATGAAAACAATATTCTAAACATTGTAAGTGAGTTGGAAGACGCTATCTATCACATTGAGCGGAACGGTAATTCCAAATTAATTCTGATGGATCTGTCCATAAAACTCACTCGGTTGCTGCATAAAAAAGCGGCCTAAATAATAAAATCTTAAAAACGTATTCCATGACCAACTTGTATACCTATCCCACAGAATTGCTCTTACTTCTATTCTTGATTATTACTTTTCTACAAAGTGCCTATGATAAGTTGGCCGATTGGAAAGGGAATCTA
>CAXAVP010000322.1:0-4416 GCA_963972175.1 uncultured Arenibacter sp. | reverse complement strand
TTCTCTGATGACCTCTGTAATTGGCAAAATGGTCAAGATCATAGGATGGTATGACAACGAATCCGGTTACAGTAGCAGAATTGTAGATTTAATTAATTTTATAATACGTAAACAATACGTTTGAAGCCCTTTTTCCTACATATAACCAAAAGAAAACTATGGTTCTTATCCTTAGTCTTGCTTTTATGCCAAAACTTTTCTTTAGCCCAATTAACCGATCCCAATTCATATAATATAAGCACCTACTTTGAGAAGGCGCGGGAATTTGGAAACAGGGACAAAATGGAACCTGCCCTTGAAAAACTAAACAAGGCCATGGAAGTAGCCTTCCAGAACAACGACAACAAGGCACTCATAGACACCTATCACAAACTGGCCATACTGTACCTAAGAATGGAAAAAGACGACAGTGCGGAATACTATTCCGATCGTTCAAAATCCTTATTAAACGACATTTCCTATCCCTACGGAGAAGCCACTCACAAATATATAGAAGCCATTATTTCCTTCAGGGACGGCAAGAACTTCTTGGCCATATCCATGTTAAATGAAGCCAAACAGATAAACAATGATCGGAATTTACTGAACAATATTCTATTTGTTGAGGGCGAAATATTTTTAAATCTAGAAAAGTACGAAAGTGCCACTAAAAATTTCAATTCACTGATCGTTAATACGGACATCTATGAAAAAGAATATTTGGCGGCCAAATCACATCTTAAATTAGCCGAGATATATTTTAAGACGGAAGACCTTGAGGAATCTATAAAAAATGCCGAAAATGCCCTGACATTGGCCGAAACCAATGATTTTCCAGTCCAAAGGCTAGCGGCCAACAAACTCCTAGGTAGGGCCAATGAAAGATTGGGCAATTTTAAATCTGCCTTATTTTACAATAGAAATATTTTAAACCTTAAGGACTCGATCTTCACCTACGAAAAAAGTTTGGCCGAAACAAAAACCGCCGATAAGATTCAAACGCAATTTATGCGGGATGAGATTGATAGACAGGAAACCAAAATTGCCGAATTAAGTCAGTCCAAGAACAGGTCCGAAATTACGGCCATTTTAACCTCGGCATTTTTGACCATAATTTCCATTTTGGCCGTTTCCCTGTACAGAAACAACCAAATTAAATTAAAGACCAACGACCTTTTACAAACAAAGAACAATGAATTACAGGCCGCTAGGGATGCAGCGGTGATGGCCATGGAAGCCAAAACCAACTTCTTATCAACTGTAAGTCACGAATTGAGAACACCATTGTATGCGGTTACGGGACTAACCCACCTCTTATTGGAAGAAAACCCTACCGAGAGTCAGAAAGAACATTTAAAATCCCTAAAATTTTCTGGGGATTACCTGCTAAACTTTATAAATGACATTTTACAGATCAATAAGATCGACGCCGATAAACTGGAAGCCCTTCAAATCGACTTTAACCTTAAAAAAATATTAACCGAAGTTATAAACTCACTGCATCAGAGCGCCAAGGCCAATAACACCAAGCTGGTTTTGGAGTTTGATGAAAATATTCCGTCACACCTATTGGGAGACCCCTTAAAACTTTCACAGGTATTTATTAATCTTATTGGTAACGGAATAAAATTCACCAAAGACGGCGAGGTCACCATTATAGCCAAATTGGTAAAGAAGGTAGAAGAGAACTTAACCATATATTTTGAGGTTAAGGACAACGGCATTGGTATAGATCCGGAAAAACAATTGAATATATTTGATAGTTTTGAGCAGGGCTCCATACAGATCAACAGGGAATACGGCGGCACCGGACTGGGACTCACCATTGTAAAAAGTTTGTTGGGATTGTTTGGCAGCAAAATTCAACTAAAGAGCGAAGAAGGAAAAGGAAGTTCCTTTTTCTTTGAAGTGGATCTAAAAAGCAAGGACGACCTTATTGAGGATATACCATTTGAAATTACGGAGGAGGCATATGATTTTTCTGGACTTCATATTTTGATAGTAGAAGACAACAAGATCAACCAGGTGATTACCAAAAAAATGTTGAATAAAAAGAATATCAGCTGTGATATTGCCAACAATGGCCTGGAAGCAGTGGCCATGGTAAGAAAAACTGATTATGACTGTATTTTAATGGACATACACATGCCGGGTATTAGCGGGGAGGAAGCCACCATAGAGATACGTAAATTTAATAGATTGGTACCCATTATAGCCCTAACGGCGATTTCCTTGGACGACAGTTTGGAAAGCTTTTACGCTGCCGGATGTAACGACGTTGTAACCAAACCTTTTAAACCAGAGGTCTTCTATCAAAAAATTGGAAAGAACATTTTCGATACTAAAAAAAAAATTGAGGCCTAGTCCTTATGCTTAGGAGTATTTAGTACTTGCAACAACACTTCTTCTCCCCCACCAAAAAATTTGTGCTTAACACCAAGATAAAATAGGTTATCCAGCCTACCCTCTAACCTTACATAGTCTTTTTCAGTGGTTAGCACCATCTTCTTGTTTCGGAACACTTCAATTTCTTTTTCGGTAAAAAAATGGTGATCTGAGTAAGCTTTGTGCTCAAAATTAATCCCCTGTTCATTAAGATAGGAAACCAATGGCCGAGGATTTGCTATACCCGTGACCAACGTTATTTCCATATCTTTGAGTTGGTTTAGGGCGTATGTTTTACCCCCTCCTTTTACAGAGGTACTATAATCCAAATAACTAAAAACAACCTTTTGATGCGCGCCAGGGCTTAGTTTCTCCAAAATATACTGTTCTTCCTTTTTATCCAGTTCAGCAGGGCATTTGGTAACCACTACAATGTGTGCCCGCTTAGCTTCCTTTTTACTGTCCCGTAGATTGCCCGTGGGCAAATACCAATCATCCACGTATAAATTGCTATAAGACGTCAATAAAATATAATGGTCGCAACGTACCTTCCTATGCTGAAAGGCATCGTCCAACAATATCAGGTCTGGTTCAACGGTCTTTTCCAATACGGAGATCCCATGCTGACGCTCGGCATCTACCGCCATAGCCACATGTGGAAACTTTTTATAGATCTGATAAGGCTCATCCCCCAGTTGGTCTACAGTGGTTTTCTCACCGGCCAACAAATAGCCCTTGGACTTCCTCCCATACCCCCTGCTAAGAATGGCCAATTTGGTCCCTGCGCTTGCATTGGCAACCAAAAATTCTATCATTGGGGTCTTCCCGGTACCCCCCACACTTAGGTTGCCTACACATATGGTCTTGGTATCAAAGGATTTGGAAGCAAATATTCCTATATCGTATAAATAATTTCGTATGTACACCACAAGGGCGTAGATCAAGGACAGGGGAAAACCCAATTTTCTTAGTAGCTGCATTAGAACGAAAATATAATATTTTATCTTTGGAAGACCATAAATTTAAAAAATGATCATAAAACAAGTTATCCAGACTCTGGAAGAGCTGGCACCTTTGCAATACGCCGAAGATTTTGACAATGTTGGGCTATTGGTAGGGGATAAAAATACCGAGGTTACGGGCATTCTGGTAACCTTGGACACTTTGGAAAACGTAGTAGATGAGGCCATAATCAAGAACTGCAATCTTATTGTTAGTTTTCACCCTATTATTTTTAGCGGATTAAAGAAAATTACGGGAGCAAATTACGTAGAGCGTGTAGTCATCAAGGCCATTCAGCACAACATAGCTATCTACAGTATGCACACAGCCTTGGACAATAGCCAATATGGAGTAAATGCCAAGATCTGTGAAGTATTGAACCTAACAAACCCCAGCATTCTAATCCCCCAGACAGGCAACATTAAAAAATTGACCACCTACGTTCCAAAAGAGAACGCAAAGGCCCTTAAAACCGCCCTATTTAACGCTGGGGCCGGGAACATAGGCAACTATAGCCATTGTAGCTTTGCCTTGGATGGAGATGGCAGTTATAGGGCAAAAGAAGGCGCCAACCCCTATCTGGGCAAAATAGGGGAAACGCATTATGAGAAAGAAACACAGATAAACATTACTTATGCCAAGGCGAATGAATCCAAAATTCTTTCGGCCCTGTTTAACAACCATCCCTATGAAGAGGTGGCCTACGAAGTGCATACTCTGGAAAACAAAAACCAAAATATAGGCATTGGAATGGTTGGAACCCTAAAAAATGAAATGAGCGAAGCTGATTTTTTTGGGTTTTTAAAGGAAAAAATGAATGTTTCCTGCATCCGCCATTCAAAATTTCTTGGAAAAAACATAAAAAAAGTTGCGGTACTGGGAGGTAGTGGTGCCTTTGCCATATCAGCGGCAAAGGCTGTAAACGCTGATGTTTATGTTACCTCAGATCTAAAATACCATCAATTCTACGAGGCTGAGGACAAAATATTACTGGCCGATATTGGGCACTATGAAACAGAGCAGTTTACAAAAAATCTCTTAGTTGATTAT
>CAXAVP010000321.1:0-4421 GCA_963972175.1 uncultured Arenibacter sp. | reverse complement strand
GCGGAAGGGGAAGCGTAAAACCTTCTTGACGCCACCCTAAGTTTATGCGCCTCACTAAAGTGCATCGTTAAATGCCCCCAAGCTCCCATGTTCCTGGGCTCTTCCTGGGCCCACACCATATCCTCTGCGTTTTTATACTTCTCCATTATGGCTTTCATTTGTCTGGTTGGCATAGGGAAGAGTTGCTCTACACGTACCAAGGCAACATCCTCTCTGTTATTTTCCTCCTTAAAGGCCAACAAATCGTAATAAAACTTACCTGTACAGAACACCAAACTCTTGATTTTAGCCACCTTGGCAGTTGCATCATCCATCACTTCCCGGAAGCCTCCCTCGGTAAACTCCTCTACTGTGGATACAGCCCTAGGGTGCCTCAGCAAACTTTTGGGCGTAAATACTATTAAAGGCTTTCTAAAGTTTACCTTCATTTGTCTTCTCAACAAATGGAACATATTGGCCGGTGTGGTCACATCGGCAATATACATATTGTCCCTAGCACACAGTTGCAGATAGCGCTCCATTCTGGCCGAGGAATGCTCCGCACCCTGCCCTTCATAGCCATGGGGCAACAACATCACCAATCCGTTTTGCAATTTCCATTTATCCTCCGCTGCGGAGATATATTGATCTATCATGATTTGGGCCCCATTACTGAAATCCCCAAATTGTGCTTCCCAAATAGTTAGGGTATTGGGACTTGCCATGGCATAACCATAGTCGAACCCTACCACCCCATATTCGGACAAGAGGGAATTGTAAATCTGGAACCTACCTTGATCTTCGGACAGGTGGTTCAACAACATTACCTCCTCTTCACTTTCCTCCACTTTCATAACTGCATGACGGTGTGAAAACGTTCCTCTTTCCACGTCCTGACCAGACATACGCACGCCATAACCTTCTTCCAACAAAGTACCGTACGCCAGCAACTCACCCATGGCCCAATCCAACGAATTGTTATCAAAATACATGGCCTTGCGATCCCTGACCAACTTCTCTACCTTTCTCAAGAATTTTTTGTTCTTGGGCAGTTCTGTAATTACTTTGGCAATTTTATCCAGCTTCTTTTTATCGTATTTGGTATCCACGGGATCCATCATCTCCCACTCCCGAACATGGGTAAACCCACTCCATTCGTCGGCCATAAAAGGTGTAATAATGGTCTTGTCCTCTTTTCTGGAATCTTCCAACTCCTCTTCCAAGGTAGCCTTATATTCCCGCTCCAGCCCTTTTACGTAACCGTCATCTATAACTCCCTCCTCAATAAGCTTCTGCGCATAGATATCTCTTGGGTTTTTATGTTTGGCTATGGCTTTGTACAATTTTGGCTGTGTAAATCGTGGTTCATCCCCTTCGTTATGACCATATTTCCTGTAGCCCAACAAGTCCAAAAACACATCTCGCTTAAAGCGCATGCGGAACTCCAATGCAAAAAGCGCGGCATGGACCACAGCTTCCGGATCGTCCGCATTGATGTGCAGTACCGGGCTTAAGGTTACTTTTGCCACATCTGTACAATAGGTAGAACTACGGGCATCCAAATAATTGGTTGTAAAACCAATTTGGTTGTTTACTACTATATGAATAGTACCATTGGTCTTATACCCATCCAAATTGGCCATTTGCACCACTTCATATACCAAACCTTGACCAGCAATAGCCGCATCACCGTGGACCACAATAGGTAGTACCTTGGAAAAATCCTCCCCGTAATGTGTATCCTGCTTAGCTCTGGCTATACCTTCCACTACTGCCCCAACAGTCTCCAAATGCGACGGATTTGGCGCTATGTTCATTACAATCTTCCTGCCATTATCCGTTTTCCTTTCTGAGGTCCACCCCAAATGGTATTTTACATCACCATCAAAAATCTCCTGTTCATAGTCCTTGCCGTCGAACTCGCTAAAAATATCCTTGGCCTTCTTACCAAAAATATTGGTCAGCACGTTTAGTCTTCCCCTATGGGCCATCCCCATAACAAATTGCTCCACACCCATTTCCGCAGCCTGTTCCACAACAGCGTCCAAGGCCGGAATCAACGACTCATTACCCTCCAAGGAAAAACGCTTCTGCCCCACATATTTGGTATGCAAAAACCCTTCAAAAGATACGGCTTCGTTTAATTTTTTTAAGATGTGCTTCTTTCTATCAGCATCAAATTTTGGATGGTTGTCATTAACATTCAACCAATTCTGAATCCACCCCACGCGTTCCGGGTTACGGATATACATATATTCTACACCAATAGCATCACAATATATACTCGTAAGATGGCTTATAATTTGCCGCAAGGAGCTGGGACCGATACCCAAAATCTCACCTGCAGTGAATACTGTGTCCAAATCCTCATCCCCCAAACCAAAATTCTCCAAGGCCAAGGTTGGGAAGTATTGTCTTCTTTCCCGTACTGGATTGGTTTTGGTAAACAAGTGACCCCTAGTTCTATAGCCATCTATTAAGCGAACCACCTGAAATTCTTTCTGGAGTGTTTGAGGCACCTCTACCTCCTGTCCGCCAGCTACGGGCAAACTGGCCATCTGAGTCCCTTCCAAGATTTCTTCCATGGAATTTTCCATGCCAAAATCAAACCCTTGAAAAAAAGCCCTCCAACTTGGCTCAACACTATCGGGATTTATTAAGTACTTATCGTATAATTCTGCGAAATAAGAAGTATGCGCAGCGTTTAAAAAGGAATATTTATCCATGAAAAAATATCTCTGTCTTTTGAACAAAATTTATTCAAAAATACAACATTTACCATATCTAGGCTTATCTTAGTCATGAATAATGGAAAAATATTACAATAATTATGATAAATACCTATTCCTTAAAAAAAAAGTTGGTTTTATGTGGTTTTATGACAGCCTTCTGCTGCTTAGGTTATGCGCAAACACCTCATTCCAATCAAAACTTTTGGAACAATGTTCGTTTTGGAGGCAATATAGGCCTTGGGCTTGGCAATGGTTCCTTTAATGCATCTGTCTCTCCCAGCGCCATTTATCAGGCCAATGAATATTTAGGACTTGGAGCTGGACTCAATTTTAACTATGCTAAATTCCGCAATGCCAAATTAGTGGCTTATGGAGGCAGCCTTATATCCCTGATAAATCCAATTAAGGCCTTGCAACTTTCCTCAGAATTGGAGCAGCTAAGGGTGACACGCATATTAGAGCTGGACGGGGGAAATATAGAAGAAGACTATTGGTCACCAGCCCTGTTCTTGGGAATTGGATATAGCAACAGAAATGTTACCGTAGGCATACGTTATGATATTTTGTACGACGATGAAAAAAGCATCTATGCAGATGCCCTAATGCCATTTGTAAGGGTTTATTTTTAACCTAGGAACCGTACTCATGCCTAAACCACACTTTTTGCCACTCCCTTTTTAGAATTTCAAAAGTAACCTGCTCCGAAATCTCCACCACATCCGTAGCTTCAATTGACTTTACCACATTCTCCGGAACATCAACAATATACAGTAGATTAAGGTATTCCGGGAATTTTTCCATTATTAAATAGTACACCTTTTCCAACACCCTTGTTTTTAGTTCCACCGGGGTTATACCAGGGGCAAAATCAACGTATACATTAGCAAACGCAAAGTCTTTTTGTAGTTGGCTCACCAAATCAGGATAAAGGTCTTTATCCTCGGCATATTTGAGCAAAGCCGAGCTGTTGGAAAAGTTTTTTATCATATCCTATTTACGGGATTATGTATAAAATGGTTTTTTAACACCCAAAAAAACTTAGATTTTTTTAATTGTTATCACCATGGTCTCCATTTTTTTGAACCACAATATTAAAAAACCATCAATCCCCTCTTTTCGTCACCACAGATGTTACAGACCCCCAACTATTAAATTGGTCTCCCCATCCAACAAAAACACATGACAACAATCAGCTCCCACCGTGTAATTGGCATCCAACACCTGCTTACCATCTATATAACCCTTAAAGTTAATTTCAATTTGCTTGTTCTGATAGGTATTGGAATATCTATCACTAAACAAAGGATAAACCCCATTTTTTCTCATCAATCCCATCTCATTGTCGGTCAAGTCAGGGGTAATATCGGTTTCTTTGGGCAATACCACCAACGTAAACCTATCCAAGGCAACAGCACCACCATCCTTATCTTTCACATTTACCGTAATAGTCCTATATTCCATGGTACAGGCTATATTGGAACAATCGGGTTGATCTTCTACGTTGCCAACCTTGCAGTTATATAGGAGCAAAACAATTAATAGGCCAAAATAAATTTTCATTCTCTTCCTTTTTTCTAAGGATACAAAAACACTGAAGCGGTTGCTTATGTAGTAATCCATTTATATAAAAATAAACCAATCAGCCCAAAAAAAGTGTATTGAGGGAAGCCACAGAAAAGCTTGCGACTATGCCACCGCAATAAAGAAGCA
>CAXAVP010000320.1:0-4428 GCA_963972175.1 uncultured Arenibacter sp. | reverse complement strand
GAAGGAGATGAAGTATCATTTGATCTAAAAGAAGGTAAAAAAGGATTGAATGCAGTAAACGTACAAGTTATATAATATATACTTCCAAGTTTAATGAAAAGAAGAGGCCGTCTAAATTATTTAGACGGTCTTTTTTTTGTTAGTGACCCAGGACATCTAGATACGGGTAGATTATACTACAATTGTCTTCAAAAGAGTATAACCATCTGTATTATTGCCCGTAAGGGAGTTATTCATATTCCCGTCTACCCCATCCGAAAAAACGTTGTCCCCCGTATTTAGGGTGTCTGCCTCCCCTTTATAGCCCGTTGTAGTGTAAACCGAGTCACAAATTGTTTTTGGAAAGGCAATTTGACTTACCCGGATAGAGGTTCCATTGGCGGCCAATACTTCTAAATGAATATGCGGAGCCCTACCAGGATACCATCCCGGGAAAATACTTATAAAACTGGCATTGCCATTATTATCCGTCGTTTGTCGCCCTCTAAGAAAATGTGATTGAGTGAAATCCTCTTCTTGTAAGGCGGTATTTCCATATTCAGAGTAGTAGCCTTGGGCATCGCAATGCCAAATATCTACAAAAACACCGGATAGGGGCCTGCAGTTGTTGCTTTTGTCCAGCACGCTAATGGTAATCAACATGGCCACCCCGGATCGGTCCCCAACTATATTTTTCCGCATTAGTTGGGAAGGAGTCTTAATGGTAAAGGGACCAGTGGTTTCACTAGGGGATAGTTCACAATCTGCCAACTCTTCCTCTTTACTTATTGGATCCTTTTCCTTGGAGCAAGCATATACAACGGTGGGGACGGCAACTAGTGACCCCATACATATTAGGCCTTTTCTTAAAAAGTCGGTTCTTTTCATCTTGGCTTGTCTTTGGATGATAATTATTTATAAGTTAAGGATTTTTTGTTGATTCGTGATTAAAATAACTGGAATTCAGGTGGTTGTATCCATACATGTAAGAGAAAAAGTAACTAAAAGTCTGCATTTCGTCGAAAAAATGGAAATAAATGAATTATTGGGTAGGGTATTGCCCACCTTTGATTGTTATAATACATAACATATTGTTGTTTAAGGTAACACCTATTTATTTTAACATTAAAAAATTAGAGTTATGAGAGTTCGTTTATTATCAATTGTATTACTGTTGGTTTTTGTAGTTATGGCATCCTGTACGGATAATGATGACCGTAATAGTGATTATGGAAAGTTGTCCATTGATCTTACAGACGCTCCCTTCCCACATGATCTGGTATCGGAAGCCAATGTTACTGTTTTTAAGGTAGAAGCCCGATATAAAGGGGATACGGACATGACTTTGGAAGAAAATGATGACATGGATGATGACAAAGAATCTTCATTCATAGTTCTGATGGAAGAGGAAGTTCAGGTAAACTTATTGGATTTGACTAACGGTATTACCACTAATTTGGTGGATATTGATGTTCCAGTGGGGACCTATGACCTGGTAAGGGTCTATGTAAAGGGAGTAAATGTGGTATTGGTAGATGGCACTACATATAATTTAAAGGTGCCTAGCGGGGAGCAGTCAGGGATCAAAGTCTTTATTAAACCAGGAATAGTGGTAAATGGTGGATTAAGTTCCATCTTTTGTTGGATTTTGATGTCAGCAAATCCTTTGTGGCCAAGGGCGGGGGCAAAGTTCTTTCGGATATTAAAGGATTTAATTTTAAACCCGTAATCAAGGCTTGCAATCTGTCTACTGCCGGTACATTATCTGGAATGGTGTCTACTTTACAGGAAGATCTTGTTGTAGGCCTGGAAGGAGCCCAAGTGGCTGTTTTTGCCGCCGATACCTTAAATACGACTACCTTTAGCGATGCAGATGGATATTATAAGGTTTTGGGGCTAAGTGCCGGTTCTTATGATGTAGAAGTTGAACTGGATGGTTATCAAATTAAAACAGCTACCGATATTGAAATTACCGCGGGTAATAAGACCGTACAAGACTTTGATATGGTTGTACAGGATTAAAAAGAAAGCCTATCGGTTTGGAAAGGTGTGCTTTAGGGTGCACCTTTTTTGTTTCCCATGAGTAGTGAATTTAGAGCATATATCCTACAAAGGTTTAAAAACTATTCCCGACCTATAGCTATGCTCTGGAAGTATGGTGCTGCAAGTTTTGAGGGTTTTTACGACTATTTTACTGTAAAAGGAGCAGAGATACCGTATATTTTATTAGATGATAGCGGTGTATGTTCTTTTGGAACCCTAGAATACAGAAATAGCCATAGCACTATGAAGTTTACTGGAAATACCCAGGAATACCTTTACTTAAAAACAATTGATAGCAATAATTGCGATGTTTTAAAAGACCATTTGGAGGGTAGTCTTAGCATTTTGTGGTTTCAGGAAGAAAAAAATGTGTTGATAATTGATGGAAAGGAGGAGACTTTTTCCAAAGGTCAGATTGTTTTTTTAACGGAATTTCATCGTATTGTACCCAAAAGGATTGGTAAGATTAGATTTTTAAGATTCAACCGACCCTTTTATTGTATTTTGGATCATGATAGCGAGGTAGGCTGTAAAGGGGTGTTGTTCTTTGGGGCTTCCCAACTTCCTGTGATACGTATTACGGAGGACGATTATAAAAAATTTGAAATCCTTTGGGAAATGTTTGTCATGGAGATGCAGTCCAATGACAATTTGCAGATAAGTATGCTGCAAATGATGTTAAAGCGTTATTTAATATTGTGTGCCCGCCTCTATAAAAGTCAAGAAAACTATCCCAGGGAAAGGAGTGAAACGGATCTGATACGTGAATTTAATTTTTTGGTAGAGCAGCATTTTAGAACCAAGCACAAGGTTGTGGACTATGCCGAAATACTTCATAAGTCTCCTAAGACCATTTCCAATATTTTTTCAAGAATGAATACGAAGTCGCCCTTGAAATTCATCCATGAGCGCATTATGTTGGAAGCTAGGCGACAGCTGTACTATACTGATGGTTCTGTTAAGGAAATAGCCTATGAACTAGGTTTTGAAGACATCCAATCCTTTAGCCGTTTTTTTAAGAAGCATGAGGGAATTTCCCCATCGGAATATAAAGGAAAAGGGTATTTGGGAACAATTGCCAACTACTAGGGAAGTTCTACCTAACAACTACCCTTGTTTACTCCCCATCTTTGCATTGTTTAAAAAAAAGTATAACAATTTAAATTTTAAGACAATGGAAAGATTTCAAGTACCCACCAAAGAAGAAGTATCTGCCAACAATCAGGCGATTTTTAACAATTTGGAAAAGGCTATAGGCTTTGTTCCCAACTTATATGCCTATTATGCCAAGAATGAAACGGCATTGGGAGATTATCTCGCCTTGCAGAATCGAAAGTCGACCCTAAAAGCTAAGGAAAAAGAGGTTATTAATTTGGTAGTGAGTCAATTTAACGGTTGTAATTACTGTTTGTCCGCACATACCCAGATTGGTAAAATGAACGGATTTACCGAGGATCAAATATTGGAGATCAGGAATGCTACTGCTAGTTTTGACGCTAAGCTTGATGCCTTGGCAAAATTTGTACGTGCTACGGTTGAAAATAACGGAAGGGCTTCCGAGGCGGTTAAGGAACAGTTTTTTGCAGCGGGATATACCGAAGCCAATTTAATTGATGTAGTTATTGTTATTGGCGATAAGACCATAAGTAACCTTATTCACAATTTGGCCGATTTTAAAATCGACTTTCCTCTGGCCCAACCTTTACAGGCAACAAGCGTTTAAAGAAATTATTGTAAACAAATGCCCCTCTTTTTAAGAAGTTGGGAGGGGTGGTAAAAAGTAAAACTATGAATACTAAAATAAATATTAAGAATTTACCTATAGGATATCAATCCGTAATCAGCAATGGAAAACATGCTATTCTTGGTGACGAGCCCATACCGTCTAAGGGAACGGATTTAGGGTTTTCTCCCGTAGAACTGTTGTTGGCTGGTATCTCTATGTGTAAGGTAGCTACTATTAGAAATGTGGCTAGAAGGAAAGGCTGGGAAATAGGTGAAGTGGATGCCCAATTGGAGCAGTCGGCCCAAAGACAGCAAGATGGCAATTTTAAGACAGTGGTAACATCCCGAATTCAAATTGAAGGGAACCTTACAGTTGATCAGCGTAATAAATTGATTAAGGAGGCCGACAATTGTTATGTAACCAGATTGGTGCGCGGCGATTGGGAATTCTGGGAATCTGAAGAACTAAATGCCGTACCGGCCTAGTGGTTGACCAAAGTGTCACTAGTTTTTATTGCTATGGGCACTAAGTAGGCCTATTTTATATTTTACGCCTTTGATTTGAACAAAAAAAGAGACCAATGAAGGTCTCTTTTTTGTTATGTTTTTATAAAGAATGTAATAGGGGAGTCTATCCAAAATTTTGTGTTTTTGAAAAATAATTTCAAAATTCATAGGTTT
>CAXAVP010000319.1:0-4474 GCA_963972175.1 uncultured Arenibacter sp. | reverse complement strand
ATTTAAAGACCTAAATATTCTTAGGGAATTTAACCCCAGGTTTTCTGATGACGGTAGAACTATATCTGGAAGTGTCATCTATATAGATAACTACGGAAACGTGGTGACCAACATCCATAGAAACAAATTCAAGTCATTTGGCAAGGGAAGGCCTTTTGAGCTTTTGGCCAGAAATAAGAAAATAACGCAGATCCATAGAAAATATGGGGATATCATAAACTATCAGCTGGATAAAAGTCAGCGTAAGGCCCCAGGCGAGTTACTGGCACTTTTCAACTCTTCTGGCTATTTGGAAATAGCCATTTATAAAAGTGACCTCAATACCGTTGGTGGTGCCTCTACCCTATTGGGATTGGATTATAGGGATACGGTGATGATAAATTTTTCCTAAAAACAAATGAAAAATGTTGGTAAGAATTGTAAAACTGACCTTTAAAAAGGAAAATATTGCTAGTTTTGAGACCATCTTTGAAAAGAATTAAAATAGAATTAGGCAGGCTGAAGGATGCTGCTTTTTAGAATTGTTGCAGCATCAGGAGGATAAAAACATCTTCTTTACCTATGGTTATTGGAAGACTAAGACCGACTTGGAATGGTACAGAAGATCGGATTTTTTCAAAAACCTCTGGAAGGAAACCAAGAACCTATTTGATGACCATCCGGAAGCTTGGAGCCTAATTAAAAAAGAAACAATGATATAACCATTATGGTCGCCATTTTTAAAAGAGAGATACAATCATTCTTTACCTCGCCTATAGGCTACATGGTCATTGGGTTGTTTTTAGTACTCAACGGTTTGTTCATATGGGTGTTTAAAGGACCGTTCAATATTTTTGACTACGGCTTTGCCGATCTGGGCAATTTTTTTCTTTTGGCTCCCTGGGTATTCCTATTTTTGGTTCCGGCCATAACGATGAGAAGTTTTTCAGAAGAGAAAAAATTGGGCACTTTAGAGTTACTTTTTATTAAGCCCATTTCCTTATGGCAAACCGTACTGGGTAAGTTTTTGGGCTCTTTTAGCCTGACCTTTATAGCCACTGTTCCCACATTGCTTTATGTCTACACTATTTCGCAATTGGGGGTCACCCCCGGAAATTTGGATATGGGGATGGTTGTGGGCTCCTATTTTGGCCTGTTATTTTTAATGGCCAGTTATACTGCCGTAGGCCTGTTTGCCTCTACCCTGTCCGAAAACCAAATCGTCGCCTTTATTACTGCAATGGTCCTTTGTTTCCTTATGTTGTACGGTTTTGAGAGCTTGGCAACCATAATACCCTCGGGAAACACTATGGTCTTTGTAAAAGAACTTGGCATGAAAGCGCATTTTGAAAGTATAGCAAGAGGGGTTCTGGATACCCGGGACATAGTTTATTTTACGAGCCTTACCCTGTTCTTTCTGTTCTTGACCCTTAACCAACTTAAATACCAACGTAGATAATGAAGAAAAGTTGGTTATCCATCTTAAAGGCTGTAGCCCTATTGGTGATTCTAAATGGTATCGCCGCTATTTTCTATACCAGAATAGACCTTACGGAAGACAGCCGTTATACCTTGTCAGAAGCATCCTTACATTCGGTTCAGCAGTATGATTCCCCGGTTATAATCGATATTTTATTGGATGACCAACTTCCCCCTGAATTTGTAAAGTTAAAGCAGGAGACCCGGCAATTGCTGGAAGAATTTGCTTCTGAAAATAACAATATAAAATTCAATTTTGTGAACCCTTTGGAGGCTAATTCACAAATTGATGACGTAATCACTAATTTGCAGGGACTGGGACTTACCCCAACCAATGTAACCGTAGAGCAAAACGGCAAGGTTTCCCAAGAAATAATTTTCCCTTGGGCCATGGTCAATTACAACAACAATACAGTAAAGGTTCCGCTACTAAAAAACAAACTAGGGGCAACCACGGAAGAACGGGTAAACAATTCTGTTCAGCATTTGGAATACGCCTTTGCGGATGCCTTCAGCAAATTAAATATTAAAGAAAAAAAGAAGATAGCCATTCTTAAGGGAAACGGAGAGTTGGAAGATATCTTTATGGCCGATTTTCTTACCTCTATAAAAGACTACTATAATCTAGGGGCCATTACCCTAGATTCGGTTTCCAAAAATCCTGAAAAGGTGTTGGAGCAATTAAAAGGTTTTGATCTTGCCCTGATTGCCAAACCTACGGAAAGGTTTACGGATGAAGAAAAATTTATTTTGGACCAATATATCGTAAGCGGAGGAAAATCCTTATGGCTCATAGATAAGGTGAGCATGGAATTGGACAGCCTTTTTAACGAAAGAGGTACCGCCATGGCAGTGGCCAAAGACCTTAATCTACAGGATTTTTTCTTTAGGTTTGGCGTACGTCTTAACCCAAATTTGGTGAACGACCTATATTTTACCCAAATAGTTTTGGCCAGTGGTGAAGGCAATAGTTCACAATACAATCCGGTACCATGGTTTTACAACCCCATGGTATTCTCCAAGAACAATCATCCCATCAATAACAATATAGAGGCCCTTAGATTCCAATTTACCAGCAGTATGGATACCCTGGCCAATGCTTATAGGAAGCAGGTGCTGTTAACTAGCTCTCCCCTTTCCAAGACCGAAGGGGTGCCAAGAAAAATAAGTCTAGATATAATCAATACCCCTCCGGACAAAGAACTTTATAAGGATGGCAATAATATTTTAGGGGTTTTGATCCAAGGTGCATTTACATCAACTTTTACCAACAGGGTCAAGCCAATAGCCCTAAAGAATATTCAAGACCAAGGACCTGAAAACAAGATGATAGTTATTTCGGACGGTGATCTTATAAAAAATCAGATCAGAAATGGAAGGCCTTTGGAACTTGGTTATGACAAATGGACAAATAACTACTTTGGGAACAAGGAATTCCTCATAAATTGCCTTAATTACCTATTGGACGATACCGGACTTATAAACATTCGGAACAAGAAAGTTGCCATCCCATTTTTGGACGAAGAAAAAATTAGCGAACAAAAAACTAAATGGCAGCTTATTAATATTGGGCTTCCCCTTGTTTTAACCTTTATTTTTGGATTCTTAATTAGCTCTATTAGGAAGAAAAAATATGGGGTATAAGTGTTAATAAGTTTGTTTCCTTAAAAAGGACATTTAAAATATCTTTGTTTTGACTGTGATACAAGGAATATTGCGGATTCAAACAGCAGATCAAAGGCTGTTTTAGGTTGTTCAACAATAAAGGTTCCTTGATAAAATTAAACTAATGAAATTTATAGTATCTAGCACTTATTTACTAAAACAACTCCAGGTATTGGGTGGGGTTATCAATAATAGCAATACCCTACCTATTCTAGACAATTTTCTATTCGATTTAAAACAGCAAGAGCTAACCGTTTCAGCTTCCGATCTGGAAACGACCATGAGTTCTGTTTTAGAAGTAGATTCTGACAATGAGGGAACCATAGCAGTTCCAGCAAAACTATTGTTGGATATTTTAAAAACCTTTCCTGAGCAGCCTCTTACCTTTGTTGTGGAAGACAATAATACAGTAGAGATCAGCTCTAACCATGGTAAATATGCCTTGGCCTATGCTGATGGGGCAGAATTCCCTAAATCGGTAGACCTTTCCAACCCTTCATCAACCAAGGTGCTGGGCGATATATTGGCCACTGCAATCAACAAGACCATCTTTGCTGCCGGTAATGATGATTTAAGGCCTGTAATGAGCGGTGTCTTTTTCCAGTTTTCTCCGGAGAGTTTAACTTTCGTGGCTACAGATGCCCATAAATTGGTGAAATATCAACGTACAGACGTAACCGCTTCCAAAGTGGCCGAGTTTATCATGCCCAAAAAACCATTAAACCTATTAAAAGGAATATTGGGAGGCAGTGAAACAGAAGTACTAATAGAATATAATGAAAGTAATGCCAAATTTACGTTTGACAACACCGTTCTAATATGTAGACTGATCGATGGAAAATATCCGAATTATGAGGCGGTGATCCCAAAAGAAAACCCAAATAAACTTTCCATTACCAGAGGTCAGTTCTTAAGTTCTGTAAGAAGGGTTTCCATATTCTCCAACAAGACAACCCACCAAATACGGCTAAAGATTGCCGGTGCGGAATTAAATATTTCAGCTGAAGATGTAGATTACAGCAATAAAGCGGAGGAACGATTGACCTGTTCATATCAAGGTGATGATATGCAGATAGGATTCAACTCTAGGTTCTTGGTAGAAATGTTGAACAATCTTACCTCTGATGACGTACAGTTGGAAATGAGCCTTCCCAATAGGGCCGGTATCCTTACCCCCATTGATGGTTTGGACGAGGGCGAAAATGTTACCATGTTGGTAATGCCCGTTATGTTGAACAGCTAGATACAAAGATTCGACCCTAAAGTTGAATTTACAATACACCCCACACATTTACTTAAAAAAAGAGGTCGTCTAAAAACTATTTAGGCGACCTTTTATTTTTCGGTTTTT
>CAXAVP010000318.1:0-4474 GCA_963972175.1 uncultured Arenibacter sp. | reverse complement strand
TAAAGGTAAACAAGCTATTTACGAACTGATAACTATATTAATTTATGCAATCTGACCCCATATTTTCGATACCGAATAGCTGGCAACCCCTTATGAAGCCAGAGTTGGAAAAGCCTTATTTTAAAAAACTACAATATTTTGTAACGGAGGAATACAGCCAACACAAGTGTTACCCCAAAAAGGAGCACGTATTTGCAGCACTGCAACATTGTCCTTTAGAAGAGACAAGGGTGGTTATTATTGGCCAGGATCCGTACCACGGTCAAAACCAAGCGAATGGGCTTTGCTTTTCGGTAAATGAGGGAGTGGCCCATCCACCCTCCTTAACCAATATATTTAAGGAATTGGAAAAGGATACGAACAAGACATACCCTAGCAGTGGAAATTTAAAACCGTGGGCAGAGCAAGGGGTGCTACTGCTAAACGCTACCCTAACGGTTAGGGCGCACCAAGCCGGTAGCCACCAAAAGCAGGGATGGGAAACATTTACTGATACCTTGATCCTAAAACTTTCCCAAGAACAACAAAATCTGATATTCTTGTTATGGGGCGGATTTGCAAAAAAGAAATCCAGATTGATCGATGCCGATAAACATCATATTTTAAGCTCGGGCCACCCTTCCCCTTTAAGTGCCAATAGAGGGTATTGGTTTGGAAATAGGCATTTTAGCAGCACCAATAAAATTTTACGCGATATAGGTAAGAATCCTATACTATGGTAAATAGCATTTGGTCAATTTTTCAGGAGTAAGCATGATCCCATATTACAATTATACAAGTTCATTCATGTTTTTTAACATTTAATTCACATTAAAAATCACAAGTTTTTTACTTAAAAGTAATTATGAACGAGCAAGTAAATTTATATTTGTACTTTTTGTTAAAATTATACATTATAATATAAAAAACTACTTTAGCCTAAAACCATAAAAGATTAATGAATTCTATAAAATTAGAAAGAGTATTATTGGTGGATGATGATGGCACTACCAATATGTTAAACAAACTTTTTTTAAAGAAACTTATTCCCGATCTAGAAATAGATACCGTAATGGATGGGCATAGGGCTTTAGACTTCATTGAGGCCAATATTGACGATATAGAAAAAGGTAGTTTTCTGGTAATCTTGGATATAGAGATGCCCATAATGAACGGCTGGCAGTTCTTGGAAGCCTTTAATATCCTTTTTAGACAAGAGGAAAAAGAAAAGATCATCATCGCGGTACTAACCGCCAATGCCTGTGAAGAGGTAACTTACAAAGCACTTTCAAACCCTAGGGTAAAGGAGTGTTTGCACAAACCTTTATCCGATATAAACTTCAGGAAGATAATCCAAACTTATTTCTACGAATCCTAATTCTTCCCAAGGACCAGCGAATTAACGGAGACTTTTATTCGCTTGTAGAGTATAATATTTTATTTACGGCTAACTTCTTTTCTATGAGATTTAGGTTCATCAAGGTATTTTGGACCTGTTCCAGGGTTGTAGCTTTTATATTCTTCTGGCCCCATTCCGTTAAGCTTAACCAGTGTTGTATATCTTGCAACTGCTGATTGTAATTATTGGACAAACTTCTGTCTATACTGGGTATTATTTTAAAATCGGACGTATAAATATTAATTACTTCCAAGATATGGGATAGGGTACCTGGATTCTCGGTTATAAATCTATCTGTTGCAGCAACCACAAAACACGGCCATGGGGTTGGGCAATCTGTTATTCTTCTAAAAACACCTTCATCAACCAGAGGCTTTGTGGTAAAGCGCTCCCACATAAAATAATCGGCCCTTCCATCCGTCAACGCCGAAATAGCGCCATCTAGATTATTGACCACTTCAAATTGTAAGTCTTGGGTATCCCAGTCATTGTTCTTGGCATTAACAAAAGCCATTAGGTGACTGCCACTTCCAAATCGACTTATGGCAGCAACCTTATTTTTTAGATCGCCAAGTTCCTTATAATTGCTTTTAGCAGCCACATGTATTCCCCATAATAGGGGAGTAGCAATGTATTCCTGAACAATTTTTGAAGGATTGCCTTCTGTTATGCTCTTTACTATACCCTCTGTAAGAATAATGGCCAAATCTGTTTTACCTTCCTCTAATAGGCTGGCCATCTTACCTGTACCTTCCGGAATATCCTCCCATTGCAAATCTATTCCACGAGCTTTGAAAGCCCCTTCCTCAATGGCCAAATGCCATGGAAAATTAAAGTGTTCCGGAACGCCAACAATTTTTACTTTTTTCAAATCTTATTTCTTAATTAATGATACTAAAACCCTCATGCATTTACTATCCTCTCCAAAGTATAGGCAATTAACCCATCAATATGTTTGTTGGGATTGTTGGAGAACTCGGCTGTTGCCCTGTTAGCTACTATAGCATTAAGGCTTACTGCTCTATGCCCTAGTAATTTTGCCAGCCCATATATGCCAGAAGTTTCCATTTCCAGATTGGTTATCCTTAGGTCGCCATATCTAAAGCGGGCTAATTTCTCATTCAATTCGGCATCCCCCAGGCCAAGCCGTAAGCTTCTTCCTTGCGGACCGTAAAAACCTACATTAGTAGCGGTAAAACCCAATTGCATCGTATCAGAATAAAAACGGTCTGCTAGAGAAGCATCGCATTGTACCACATAGGGTTCTGATAGTCCACCCAACCAATTACTGTTCTCCAGAAATGCCTTTTGAATCTCTATATACTGAATATGCCGACTGTCGTAAAAATGCAACAGGCTATCCAGCCCCATGGCGTATTGGCTCAATAAAAAAGAATCTACGGGAATATCGGGCTGTATTGCGCCAGAGGTGCCTATACGTACAATATCCAAACTGGTCTTCTTATCTTTAATAGACCTTGTTTTAAGATCTATGTTGACCAGAGCGTCCAACTCATTTAGAACAATGTCTATATTGTCTGTACCAATACCTGTAGATATGACACTTATGCGCTTGTTATTTAAACGCCCGGTATGGGTAATAAATTCGCGCTTGCCTTTTTTTAGCTCAATATGATCAAAATGTTGTGAAACCAATTTTACCCGGTCTGGATCACCAACGGTGATAACCGTATCTGCTATATCTTCAGGTAATAAATTAAGGTGGTAAATGCTTCCATCAGCATTAAGGATAAGCTCGGATGAACCAAATTTCATTCTATAATTTTAGGATGCGATTTGTTTCGGAGTTGTAAAGGAAATTATATTTTAATGCCCCTCCCAAATAAGCGTCATTTTCCTGTATACAGGAATAGTAGCTGGTTTTGCCCTCTAATATTTCCTTTCCTTTTTTAGAAAGCCTAACTGGATTAAAATTTGAGAAAAGAGGTTTTAATTTGGTTATCACCCTTTCATACTGTGTGTCCCCAAAGCCGTAAACCCCTTGATTGTTCAATACGGCGTGCAATAATGCCGACTTTGTTTTAGGCTTGGTATCTATGGCCAACTTCAAAATATTATTCTCTACTGCATTGAGTCCGTTTTTAATAGTAGGAAAACGCAATAAATGGGCTTCTATGGCTCCGGAAAGGTGCGCAAATTGAAAACTGTCAAAGTCTTTCAAATTTTCTAACCTAATAGGGTTGTCGCTACAATACAATTGCCACACATAATCCGCATATTCCACATCATCTTGGGTTAATAATGTACGATTATTAAATACTTTTCGCAATTGATCCTCAGTTAAACTGCCCAATCCCAATAGATTGTCCATTTTAACTTCCTGATCTCCGCTAACCAAAGAAATTTGGGCATAGGGCCTGTGGGTCTTTAACCAGCTGATAACAGCCAACATATTAATTTGATCAAAAAGATCATTTTCAAACCACAACACTATGTGGTCCTCTTGTTTGTGACTACAAAGGCTACGGTATTCCTTTAAGGTTTTATCTATAAACCAAGATTTGGAGATTTTATAGTTTTTGTTTAAAAACTCAAATCTAGTTTTCCAAAAAGATTCACTCCCTACATTGGTTTCAGTCTTACCCTCGCACAACATTTCGCGCCAGGTAATGATATCTCCCTGTAAATTCAGGGTCCTTAATTTTTCGGTGAGTACATCACCGTTCGTTATGTGTAATTGGGAACTCATTGTCTTTGGTGGTTTAGGTTGTGACTAATAAATGTAGTGTTTTCTCTTAAAAACCAAAAATAATTAACAAAAATCTAACCTCCAACGCGTTTTACCTTGAATCCTTTCTCTTGTAGTATTTTCATTATCTTATCCCTATAGTCCCCTTGGATAATAATGGAATCGTTTTTAAAGGTGCCACCAACACTAAGTTTGGTCTTTAATTCCTTGGCCAATTTCTTAAAATCGTCTTCCGCTCCATTATAGCCTTCCAATATAGTGATGGGTTTCCCTTTTCTTTTTTCGTACTTACATATTATTGGCTCCTCCTGCAGCCATATATCACTCTTTTTTGTGGTGTTTTCTTCTTCAGACGGCTGATGATCGGGAAATAGATTTTGTAATTG
>CAXAVP010000317.1:0-4502 GCA_963972175.1 uncultured Arenibacter sp. | reverse complement strand
CAATGATTATCAAAATCTGTTGGGAAGTGATTTGGCCGCGACAGGTGGCACAGGAAGTCTTGACCAGTTTAATGCAGGTGAAGTTCGTGTAAGTGGCCTTGAACTTTTGCTTAATTACAATTTGCTATACAATACATCAGAGAAATTTAAACTTCCTCTATCGATTTCCTATACGCTTACCGATACCGAATTCCTGACCAGTTTTGACAGTAACGAAGATATCTATGGGGTGGTTACCAAAGGGGATGAAATACCATACATTGCAAAAAACCAATTAAATGCAACCTTAGGGCTACAGAATAAGAAATTTGAAGTAAACCTAAATACGCGCTATACAGGTGCATTTAGAACCAAGGCTGGTTCTGGACCAATTCCAGAAAATTTCAAAGTAGATTCTAATTTCATCTTTGACTTATCTGTTCAATATTTTTTAAATGAAAATTTTATGCTATCAACAAACATAATAAACTTATTTAATTCAGAATATCCTGTATCTCGTGTACCAGCAGGTTTACGTCCCGGTCATCCTTTTGGAATCAATTTTGCCGTCGGTTACGGATTTTAAAGTAATCTTTATTTGATGACAAAAGTCATATTTTTTGAAAACCGATTATTTTAAATTCGTAGCGTAAAATTAAAGTTTATGATAAATCAAAAAACAATAACATAAACTAATTTTTTAACATTTTTTTAAATTTTTGATATAAAATCATTAATTTTATTACGTGAAATCTTTTTTTACCAAAATATTGGCCTTCTTTTTAGCAGCTACTATATTTTTTAGCACAGCTTCATTTACAGTAGATATGCACTTTTGCTGCAATAAATTGGTTGATATGGCACTCTTTGGAAAAGCCAAAGTATGTGCAGACAAGGCTCAAAAAAAAGATTTAAACACAAAACAGTGTACTTCTCTTCAAGAAAAAGATTGCTGCAGCAACCAAACTTTGATTAAAACAGGTGATGACACCATAAAAAAGGCTCAGACCCAACTTGAGTATGAAGATATACTCTTTCTTAACACCTTTTTTTACACTTACCTCAATCTATTTGAAGGGCTTGAAAAAAACATCATTCCTTTTAAACAATATAGGCCGCCCTTGTTGTCTAAGGATATACAGGTTCTTCACGAGACATATTTAATTTGATTTTCTTACTTGCAGATTGATCATATCAATCTGTATCCTCTATTATAGTCAAAGAACAACTTCTGGCTAAACATTGTTGTATCCATTACTCAACAACACAATTTATCAAATTAACCCAGTAAGGTTAAAACCTTACAAACTATTGAGCCGAATACTCAATAGTAACACCAATACTATAATGAGCTCACCAAAAGAATTCTGGATTAAGAATATGGTTTGTAGCAGATGCCTTAAAGTTATAAAACAAGAACTACAAGAATTAGATATTACTGTACTCTCATTAGAGCTAGGAAGGTTATTGGTAGAAGCACCTAACCTAAATGAGGCTGCTATAACGGACAACGTAACAAGGGTGCTTCACACAAATAGTTTCAAAATTGTAGAAAATGAAGAAGAGATGCTGGTTGAAAGAATCAAAATTCTACTAATCGAGCAACTTGTTGAACTACCATTGGATATGAAAGTGAAGACCTCAGAACTCTTGGCCTCAGCATTGCATCGTGACTATAAGACACTGAGCAAACTATTTTCAACCATTGAAAAATCAACCATTGAAAAGTATTTCATCAAATTGAAGATAGAGAAGGTTAAAGAACTTATCCAACTTAAACAACATTCCTTCTCTGACATAGGTTACCTATTGGACTACAGCAGCGTAAATCATTTATCCAGACAGTTTAAGGAAGTGGTGGGAATGAGTATGACAGATTACAAGAACACAGGAAATTGGAAACGGAATTTCTATGATGAAATTATATAGATATCAACGAAAGTTATGCAGATAAAGGTCTGCAACAGTCTTTAATTTTAACAAATTAAATCAAACCAAAAATGAAAAAATTTGTCATCGCATTACTGCTCATCCCTTATCTGGGAATAGCTCAAACTTTAGAAAATTTAGACTACATCTCGCCTTTTAACGATGGCGTTGCCGCCATTAAAAAAGGGAACGAATGGGGTTTTATTGACCAAGAAGGAAAATTAATCGTTGATTTTCGAAATGATTTGGTAGTAACCAAAACAGACAACGCCAATTACCCAATCTTTGAAGACGATAGATGCTTGATTGCCCATCATAAGGATGGGGTGCTCTATTATGGATATATAAATAAAGAAGGGGGAACTGTTATTGCACCTCAATTTCTTAACGCCACCAATTTTAATAACAAAAAGGCAATAGCACTAAAGGTACACAAAGAGACCATTGGCTATAATGATATTTTCAAAAAGGACGTGGTAAGCTATCATTACTTTGAAGTGGTTATAGATAAAACCGGAACGACGATGGACCACTTAACACAACTGGCCTTACACGTTTCGCCACAGAACATAAAAAATAGTAGTTCCCCAACCATAACATCAAAATTTATTTCGGCCAATTTGGTCGCCATAAAAGGAAACAACTCTAAATGGCAAATCAAAAAAATCGAATAGTAAATATTATACTATAACAAAAACTTAAAAATTCAGCCCGATTAATAGCTGATAACCCATTCCCTCTCTATAACCCAATTAGCTATTGGGAATGGGTTTAAAAATAAATTTAATGTCTAATTAAATAACAAAGAAAATGAGAACACTATTTATTGGTTTACTGGCAATTGGCCTTTTCAGCTTAACCAGCTGCAAACAAGAAACAGACACGCAAGCACTACTGGAAAATCCTGAGACGCGCACAGAGGTTTTTAATAGCATTGTTGAGAACGATGCATATATGACCGAGTTTATGGAAAGTATGCACGGAAATCCAGCAACAATGAAAATGATGCAAGGCAACAAAAAAATGATGGGGTCTATAATGAATGGACAGGGTATGCAAATGATGATGAAGGATAGCACAATAATGCATTCAATGATGAACAGAATGATGGGCGATGGAAAAATGATGGGAGATATGATGAAAATGATGCACGAAAAAGGAATGATGAGTGAAGATTGTATGGAATCCTGTTCTATGATGATGAAAGATAAGGGGATGGATATGATGTATATGAACAATGAAACAGAAAACAATCATTCTGAACATCACTAATTTCTAACCCATAAAGCAAAGCACAATGAAAAACAGTCACTGGATATGGATGGTCATCGGATGTGGACTACCGTTGCTATTTATTTTTTTAGCACCATCGTTTGGTATAGGAAGCAGTTCTTCTCTGTTCATTTTCATCCTCGTTATGTTCGGTATCCATTTATTTATGCCCCACGGTTCACATCGGCACGGAAGACCCAATGATCGTAAGCATCGGGATGGCAATAACAATCAATCTGAACAGAACACAAAAGAAGAACACAAAAGACATCAAGATCACTAATAAATAAAACACAATGAAGCAAAAATTTCAAATAAACGGAATCAGTTGTGGTGGATGTGTAGCAAGGGTCAAGAAGACTTTGGAAGAACATCCCAATATCGAAAAGGCAGAAATTTTTCTGGCGCCAAAAGGCGCAACGTTTATCACGATGACAGAAAAACTTTCAATTACTGAATTACAAAAGCAACTCAGCAAACTTAACGGATACACAATTACAGAAATAAATTTATAACAACTAAAACCAAAAATTATGCATTTATACGACGGACATTTTGGAGGTATGCACCTAATATGGTGGATTATATGGATAATATTTATTGCTTGGATATTCTTTATCCCAACAGATATTCCCTATCAAAAAACTAAGAAGGACAGCCCGCTCGATATTCTCAAAAACCGCTTTGCAAAAGGCGAAATATCCAAGGAAGAATTCGAAGAATCTAAAAAGATTATAAACTCGGACAACTAAATTAAAACTAAAAATTATGTATCGATTAAACGTAAAGAAATTAGGATTCGCATTCGGGCTTACCGGAGCGTTAATTTACTTGGGCTGTATGATTGTAATGGCAACAGCAGGCCGAGAAGCCACTATAGATTTTTTCAACAGCCTATTGCACGGTTTAGACACCACGAGCATTATTAGGATGGATGTACCCTTATGGGAAGCAGGATTAGGAATAGTACAAACATTTATTTTGGGATGGTTAATTGGTGCTTGTATCGCAGCTTTTTATAACGCTCAAATTAAAAAACAGTAAGGTTTATGCAATACGTCTGGTTCATATGGTCACTTATAATTCTTGCGCTTTGGGCAATCATCTATCTGTTGAGAAAAGAATCAAGAAAAGAGATGCTCAAAATGAGCCTTATAACAATGCCTTTTGGTTTAACTGAACCTTTGTTTGTTCCAGAATATTGGTTTCCACCTTCGCTGTTCAATTTGGCTATAAAAACAGGTTTTGATATAGAGAGCCTTATCTTTTCTTTTGCCATTGGCGGGATTGGCACGGTACTCTACAACCCTATTTTTTAAAGA
>CAXAVP010000316.1:0-4523 GCA_963972175.1 uncultured Arenibacter sp. | reverse complement strand
CATCAGCGATACCCATGAAACTCAAAACTCCTTTATGTGGGGGCACGATGGTTGGCTATATGGTGTACATGGTGTTTTTAACCCATCTAAAGTGGGGAAACCCGGTACACCCGAAGAAGAACGTATAGATGTTGCTTCAGCAATTTGGCGTTATCATCCAGTAACCGATGATTTTGAAATTTACGCCTACGGAGGATCAAACCAGTGGGGACTAGACTATAATGCTTATGGTGAAATGTTCATGACGCACTGTCGCAGTGCATACGGATCAGGCCCCGTCACCCAAGTTTTTAGAGATGCGAATTATTGGACCCAAAACAATAGGCATACCAATGATTTCATTTACAGTGATAATTTAGGTGCCTTTTTCTATCAACAAAATAACGATGAAAATAGAATTGAAGAGCCAAATTATATGAAATCCATTGCGGCTTATGGTCATGGTGTTGGTGGTGTTGGACAAGGTGGAATGAAGAGTACCCCTAATGAATGGGGGGGACATTCGCATGTAGGTACCATGGTTTACCTTGGCGATAACTGGCCAGAGGAATACCGGCACCAATTGTATACCAATAATCTTCACGGCGCACAAATAAATCGTGAGATTCTGGAAAAATTCGATTCAGGTTACTTATCCTCCAGTCAGGGCAATGAAGCACTCTATCTGGCCGATGAAAATTACCTAGCCGTAAATTTGAAATACGGTCCTGATGGAGCCGTTTATATCAATGATTGGTACGATACCCAGCATTGTCACGACAGGGATACCGAAATCTGGAACCGATCCAATGGTCGCATTTATAGACTGAGTTATAAATCGACCTATACCCCAAGAAAAGCGAATTTGGACGAAGCTTCCAATTCAGATCTTTTTGATTACCTCTCGGACAAAAATGAATGGTTCGTACGTCAATCGCAACACGAAATAAGAGAGCGCATCGCAAAGAATGAGTTCAAGGATAAAAACAGGTTTGTGGATAAACTGCTTTCGAAAGTGTTTGACGATGGGGAGGAGGTCTCCCAGCGCTTCCGTTACCTTGTGGCCCTTTATGCCGTTAATGGTGTTTCAGTTGAAACCTACAAAAAACTGTTGCGAGACGATAGTGCCGTAATCAGAAGACAGGCCATTCATTTTATTACTGAGCAACCCCTAAGCTTTACGGAGCATTTTTCTTCTGAGTTCTTGGATATCGCGAAAAATGACCCTGCGGCAGATGTAAGACTAATGATGGCCTCTTTGACCCAAAATCGTTTGGAAAAAGCCCTCAGTGAAAAGATTATCACTGCTATGATAGCCGACCCAAATAATGTAAGTGATCGCTTTATCCCCAAAATGCTTTGGTACGGTTATGCTCAATTTGTAGACAATAAAGATTTTAATGATATCAGAGAGCTTTTGGAAATTGCACAACCTCAGATTTTCAAGTCAAGTGTTGTTTATGCACTATTGCGAAAATCACCTCAAATCCTTATTGAAATGGCAGCAAAAAGTAAAGACGGCAGCTTAAAGTCTTTGATTATCAGTCAACTTTGGAAACACCTCGGTGATGGGCAAGATCAACAGTACTTTAGCTCTGAGGCTTGGAAAAAACTAAAGCTAACAGATCTTTCCAGCTTGGATGAATATGCCCAAAATAACCTTCAGGATCTAATCGTTCTTTCGGAAAATAAAAAGTTCTCCAGTGTGGAAGAAATATATAAAATGCGAGTACAAAAAGGAAAACAAGCATTTGCTATGTGTGCTACTTGCCACCATCCAAGCCAATCCGGGGCAGGACCTTCACTAGCGGAGATTTCCCTTTTGTATTCCCACCAAGACAACAAAAAGAACTTAGCTTTGAAGAGCGATTTGATTCAATGGATTAAAAAACCAGGCAAGAAAAGACAAGATTACCCTTCCATGCCGCCCTTCGCTTCGTTGGATAAAGAAGTATATGAACAACTCGTTGCTTATATTCAAGATTTTGGAAAAAGGACTTCCAAGGAGCAAAATAAGAGATAATGATTAAAAATTAATTTTCTTCATTCAGTGTTTAGGCGCAATGGGAAAAACCTAAAGATGTAAAAAATTGTAATAGAAGGATTAATGGTATACAATTTTATGGGTTAAAAGGCTAAGCCCGGAGGTGGCAACCCTATAAATACCATCTGCAAAATACTCTTTGAAGGAAAGTGTGAAAAGAGATAAAATTGATAAAAAATATGAAAGGCGGTACCAATACTTGCCAGTCCATGGAAGATTTGTATGCATAATTTGAAGGGGTAGATAACTAGGGAGTCTACTATAGCGATATGGTTCTTCAGAATGCCTAGGCTACTACAATTTTTACAACGGGACTGGTTAAAAATGCACGAACCGTATCTTATCCGGTCGTGAACCAGGCGGTTATCAAGAAGGCAAGTTTCCACCAGATTGCAAACAGGACAGGTTGCAGCGTGTAAAAGACAGCTTTGTTTTTTCTTTTTTATAGGTCTTTTCGTATGTACATGTAAAAGTTGGAGGCTTGTTGATGGAAATTTTAGTAACCGACCTATAAAATTATGCGGGCCCATTCTGTCTAAAATGAATGTATTTTAAGGATTCTCTAAGTTGCGTTTTATGATATAAGGATTATTAGTTTTATTATTGTTAGGTAAGAACGATATAAAACGAATCAGTAGGATGAAAAAAGTTAGTCTTGAGGATATATCAAAAGAACTTGGAGTGTCAAAAACTTTAATTTCCTTTGTTATGAACGGAAGGTCGGAGGAGAAAAGGGTGAGTAAGGAAATGACAGAGAAAGTTTTGGCGAAGGCTAAAGAAATGGGATACAAAGCAGACTATTTGGCACGAGCTATGCGTACCGGTAAATCCAATACCATTGGACTGATTATGGCTGACATTTCGAATATTTTTTTTGCTAAGTTGGCCCGCAGTATCGAGGATGAAGCAACTAAGTTTGGTTATAATGTAATTTTTGGCAGCTCTGATGAGGTAAGTGCAAAAACGGGAAAGCTTATTGATGTCTTTAGAAATAAAAAAGTAGATGGCATAATCATATGTCCAACAACGGAGGACCTTAAATATATTTTGAACCTTCAAAGGGATAATTACCCATTTGTTCTTTTGGACAGGTACTTTTCAAATATGAAATGTAACACTGTACTGGTAGATAACTATCAAGGAACTTATGACATTAATCTGGAACTGTTAAATAATGGAAGTAAAAGAATAGCCTATATAAATGTTAATTCAGAATCGGCCCATATGAAAGAGAGATTGCGAGGGTATTTAGAGGTACATAAAGATAGTAATGTAAAGGTGGACCATAAATTAATTAAATCTGTTTCTTTTCGAAATATAGGCAAAGACATTGAAACAGTAATTGATGACCTCTTTAAGAAAGAGGAAAGGGTAGACGGAATCTTCTTTTCTAACAACCACACCGCTTATGTAGGAATTAAACATCTTTTAAATAATTATAAGGAAGAACTGAACCATCTTTCCCTTAGCTGTTTTGATTCATATGATTATACGGAACTGCTCCAATTTCCATTTATTTCCGGAAAACAGCCCATAGAAGAAATGGGGAAAAAATCGGTTGATTTAATCATGGAACAAATAGAAAAAGGGGAGTTTTTTGAGCCTAAAAAAATTGTTTTGCCTATTCAATTTTCCCACTTTGGGAATAAGATGGGCATAGAGTAAGATAATCGTAACTTTAGGAGGAATTTTTTGTCAAATAGAAAAAAAATGTATTTTAGCTAAATCGATTAAGCAATTATTTATGAAACTATATAAAAAGGATGATAATGTTTTTATAGTCCATGAAAATATTATCTACCAAAAGTCAGGGCTTTGTTGGGACCATCTTGTTAACCGTAAGAATTTATTTCAACATCTAAAAGAGGAACTAAAAGATTTTAATATTTTAAAAAATAGTGCTGATTTTCCGTTTCAGAATGCTTGGGACGCTCCTATTGTAAGTCAGGAAATATGGGCTTCGGGGGTAACCTACTTAAAAAGCAGAGAAGCTAGAATGGAAGAATCTCGTGTAGAAGAGGGAGCCAACTTCTATGATCTGGTTTATAATGCAGAACGCCCAGAACTTTTTTTTAAGGCCATGGCGCAAAGAACGGTAGGGAATCTAGGTAGGGTTAATATAAGAAAGGATTCAACTTGGAACGTCCCTGAACCGGAACTTACACTATTTATCTCTTCTGAAGGAACAATTGAGGGCTATACCGTAGGAAATGATATGAGCTCCAGAAGTATAGAAGGGGAAAATCCACTTTATTTACCACAAGCTAAAGTTTATGAAGGTTGTGCAAGCATTGGCCCCTGTTTATACGTGCCTGAATTTTCACTGGAAAACCATGTTGAAATAAAGATGGTCATTGCTAGAATGGGGAAGGTGATTTATTCTGACTGCATTTCAATAGGTCAAATTAAAAGGTCATTTCACTAGTGTCCCATTAAAATTGGGACTTTTTAAAAATTAAATAA
Organism: uncultured Arenibacter sp.; assembly: GCA_963972175.1. Taxonomy (GTDB): domain Bacteria; phylum Bacteroidota; class Bacteroidia; order Flavobacteriales; family Flavobacteriaceae; genus Arenibacter. The sequence goes on along the minus strand of CAXAVP010000316.1, from coordinate 37 downwards.
ATTTGGCCCATTAAGCCTATTTCGTTCTTTGTCATTT
>CAXAVP010000315.1:0-4558 GCA_963972175.1 uncultured Arenibacter sp. | reverse complement strand
CAAGGCATAGGAATAATGGGATAATGGTTCGTATTCAAATTGTTGAACTTTCATGATCTATTTGGTTTATTGTGACAGCCATACAATTTGAAAAAAAATATTGGGTAAGAGGGACGCTATCAATTTAAGTTTTAGGTCAAAAAAAGAAATAAGTGAGGGTGTCCAAAATAGGATGCGGCAAGGAAGCTGTAAGCTCCCTACTTTAGCCCCACATAAGTTCGGAGTGATATTTTAAATTTCAAATATTCTATATTTTTAAAATTTTCAATCAAATTTCGTTTTTTTCATATTGTGGGCAACGAGATTGTATAGCGCTAGTGGCATGCTTTGTCTTTGTTTTTCGGAAACAATTTACACACTTTGTAGAACAATAATTTAGGTTAATTAACTCTAAACGCGATTAGTTAGCCTGCTAAGTCTTTTTTGGTAATTCTATTGACAATATTAGGATATTTCCTTTTGAACTCGATGTATCTTTCCTCTGCCGTTAAGGAAATGCCATAGTTGGAACGTCTTATGTAGTTTATGGGCGACCTTTGCTACAGCATACGATAAAACCTTTCAAATTTTGGTGTTTCTTGAAAAAGTAAATCATAATTAACCTTTGGGGATTCCTAATAACTCTGAATCCTCAGTAGCCTTAATAAAGTAATTTGAAAGCTGTTTGGTTATAAAGCTTGCCAAGTCGCCTGTCCAATATTCTTCAACAGCAAACATGGAGATGTAAGGTGCGCCATGTTCATCCAAAGTATATACTTTTAAGCAACCTTTAGTTGTAAAATACTCATATTTAGTAATTTCGCCTGCTTGCATTAAATAGGACTTCCTATTTACATGTATATCTGTAAGCAAGGGTATATATTTCTGTTTTTCAAGCTCGGTTAAATCAACAAACTTGGATACATTATTTATGATTAAGATATGTGATTCTTTATAGCTCAATTCAGGTTTTGTTTTATTTAGTTGTCTAGTATATTCGGTAATTATTGACAGTGGTCTCGGCTGTGGGCAGTACGGGGGCTTTAAACGCAAGCCTTTCCGTTTGGGACATAGTAAAAGCCTTATTTTTTTTTTTAAATTTATCCATAAAAACTCAAAATAAGGCTTTGTGGAGTTGGATTTACAAAACGACCATTCGGCTAGTGCCAATACCCCATATTGTCTATAACCATTGTTGTGTGTGCGTTCTTTTTCCCGCGCTTAGTTTGGGGAATGCAGACCAATTTTATTCCCTTCCGAGTCGAGAAATATTGCGTAATATCCGCTTTCATCTGCGTGAAGTGATTTTGGAACAATTATTTTTCCGCCATTTTTCTCGACTTTATCAAGAATTATTTGAAGATTGTCTCCTCCATTTAGATATATGGTCACTCCGTCAGCAGAGGGTTTATAACCCTCTGCTTTCATAATAACTCCCGTTACCATTTGCCCTTCGTATGGGAATATTCCCATTTGCATTTCTGGGAATTCCATTTTTTCAATATTAATATCTAAAATTGCCTGATAAAAATCGACTGCTCTGGAAATTTCTGTTGCCGGAATTTCAAAAATTGAAATAAAATTTTTCATTTCGTTTGTTTTTTGTGTTTCGTTTGAATCGGTTTGTTGGTTCTTGGGATTGCCTTTGTCTTGACCTCTACACAATACAAGACAAAATGAAAGAATAATCGTACTACAAAGGATTGTCTTTTTCATATTTACGGTTTATGTTCTCAGTACAAATTTGAATTATTTGAGAAGTCAAAAATTGTAAAAATGCGACACTTTGTTTATTGGTAGAAGAGTGTTGAAAGAGCCATATTTTGGTTACCTAAAAACTCCTTTGGGTTGATTCCTGTAAACTCCTTAAAGTCTTTTATGAAATGTGCTTGGTCAAAATATTCACTTTCGTATGCAATGTTGGTCAGGTTATCCATTTTTTTGTTCAGCAACATTTTCAATGCTGTTTGAAGTCGGATTACTTTACCAAGTTGTTTTGGGCTGACACCAATTTGCTTTTTAAAATTTCTTTCAAGTTGTCTTCTTTTGGACAAGTCTCCTTTGAGAATGGTCGTAATAGATTCTGTTCCATTTGATGTTAAAAGGGCATCAACGGTCTTTTTAACAATATTGTCAATGGTTGTTTTGTCATGTAGCTTTTTTAAAAGAAAGTTCTCTATGATTTCTATTCGATGCTTGCTGTTCCTTGCCAGAATAATTTTTTGTTCCAATTCGTTGGCGGTGTTCGCTCCGAACAATAATTCTATAGGTGTTTCTTTGTTTGCCAAATCTCTAATTGGCGTAGAAACGAAATTAGCAAATCCATAAGGGTAGAATCTAATTGCGAATGTATTTACGTAACCAGTTGGCTCAATATAAAATGGTTCGATGGTTTGTCCGAGTACCATTGCCCGAGGTTGTAGGATAAATTCACTTTGGGTTGTATATCGCTTTATGTCGTCCCCTAAGATAAATGCCATTTCAATGCAACCATCGGGTATTATCCGTTGTCTTTCCGCATCATTTACCGCAGGAACTTCCAAAGTCCAATAACAGCTTACAAGAGGTTCTAAATCTGTATGTGGTTGGTATGTTTGATAGTTCATTGATTGGTATTTTTTTTGAATGACGCACAAGGTCTAAGCTATATGTAGTGCGAAGGCAAAAATCTTTTTGTTTCTGTTTTCGCACACCTAGCCAGGGTTTTGTATTTTATTTTTAATATTTTATCTCAAGAGCTAAATCAAAAGATTTAGCGGACATAGTACATATCCGCTTACTTTATATTAAACACCAAACTCCGCATTGCTTATAATTATTGTGTCTGTTGCACAAGTTAACAAAATAACCACATAGGTTAAAGGCGATCTTAACATTGGGGTGTTACCTTTAGGTATGCGGGAAAGGAAGATTACCAAGAGAATCTGTAGTCTTTTGACAAAGTACAGAATAGTTTCGATTGGTGTAAAGAGCGATTGAAAAGAAGGATTGCGAACCGCTCAGTACGAGACCCGTACGCTTGGCCTGCCCCGCACTTGATGCGGGGATGGTGTGAGGGGTGCACTCCGTCATTTGATGGCGGAGCCATCCACTCGATTGTAGTGCGTTTTTTTTATTTCTTTTCCCTCCATTCGGGTGTCATTATTCTTAATGCTTCTTTTACTCCTAAACATTCATAAATTGGATAACTTTCTCTTAAATCAGTCAGATTGAAATATGCTTTAAGTTTGTATTCGTTATCTGATTTTATATAAGTTCCGTATCTTAATCCATCAGTTACAATTAGTCTTTTACAGTTTTCTTTTCCTTGAGCGTAACCCTGTGCCTGACTTTTTGCTGAAAGACAAGAATTACCTTTTTTCTTTGCTTCAACCACCACAGATAAATTATTATCCTCTCTTGGAAGTTGGTCGAATAAAGCTAAATCAACCTTGTGCCATTCAACAGCCATTTTTTGAGGTGTCCAACCTAACGCTCTTAAAATTGGAACGACCAAATATGAAACAGTCTCAAATTCGGACGGTGTTTCTCTTTGCTTGCCATACCATTTTGCAATTCTCCGAAGTTCGTCAAATTCTTTGGTTAAATTCTCGATTGAATTACTCGAAGTTCCCTGTTCAAAAAGATATTCAGCAATTTCATTTTGGTCAATAGAACGTCCTTCTTTCGGTAAATCAATTATTTGTCTGTCAAAATTATCTTGCTGTATTTCAAGCTCTTGCAGCCAATTTTTCACAACGTCAGAGGTCATTTCTTGTGTTGTGTCTCCTTGTTTTAGAGCGTATGTTTTAAAATATTTTGGATTTTCAATTCCATTCCATAACCATTTAACTCTTCTTACGTGTTGTAAATCCCAACCATCAACGTCTCCAAAACATTCAAGCCATTCATATTCCCCCACTATTTGTCCAACTCCGAGAACGGTATTTGTTCCCAATCGAAGAATAACAATGTCGCCATCTTTCATTTGTTCGGCAAAACGCCATAAATCAGTCCTTTTTTTAGATTTCCAACCGTGGCTTTTTAAAATTTCATTGCATTCAGGATATTTTCCTGCATAACCTGGTCCATTTAGAATTACGTCCCATTTCAGACAGACTCTTGAATAATTTCTGTCTGTATCTCCACAGGCTTGTTGCCATATTTTTTTGTTCTCAATGTTCATTTTTCAAATGCACTACAACGCCCAAGCTATGAGTAGTGCGGGAGCAAAGAAGCAATGTCCATTCCTGCTCGCACCATGCCAAAGCACTTTGTTTGCGTTTATTTTTTAAATTTCAAATGCCAAATTTTGAATATTTCGCTATCGCGTAATTTCCAATTTGGCTACATTATAAATATAGACAAAACTTTGACTTGTAGACCAGGGCCCGCATTACTTATAGGTACTGTGTGTGCCCAGCATGGGCATCTTTTATCTATTGCAAAGTAGATAATTAATCTAGAGGGTGCAAGCCTGCCTGACGGACAGGCAGGTCCCTTATGGGCAGGGGTAACCCTTCGACTTCGCTCAGGACAGGCTCTTTGAACCATTAGTAAGTCGCAAGGGTGGTAACTGCGAGGTTACATCTGAAGGAAG
>CAXAVP010000314.1:0-4594 GCA_963972175.1 uncultured Arenibacter sp. | reverse complement strand
TAATGTCCCGAATTAAGAACTTAAAGGCATGATTTTTGTTGTTTAGGTTGGTAGTTTGTGCTATTTTTAAATTATGATGACAGAAGCAGCCATAGAAAAGGAAAATAAGGAGATAGCAAAGCAATACAAGGAATTGCTCCGCAAAAGTTATCAAAGTCTTTCCGAGGAGGATAAAAAGCTAATACGCGCTGCCTTTGACGTGGCCGTTGACGCCCATAAAAATCAAAGAAGAAAATCTGGGGAAGCCTATGTGTTTCACCCTATTGCGGTTGCAAAAATTGTTGCTACAGAAATAGGATTGGACGCAGTATCCATTGCCTCTGCCCTACTTCACGATGTGGTAGAGGATACAGAATATACTTTGGCCGATATAGAGCGTATGTTTGGCGAGACAGTTGCCCGTATTGTAGACGGACTCACCAAAATTGCACACCTGAAAAAGGATATGAACATATCCCAACAGGCCGAGAATTTTAGGAAAATGCTGCTTACCCTTAATGACGACGTACGTGTAATCATTATAAAAATTGCGGACAGGTATCATAATATGCTCACCATGGATTCCATGCCAGAGCATAAACAAGTAAAAATAGCCTCGGAAACCTTATACATATATGCCCCATTGGCACATAGAATAGGCCTTTACAATATTAAAACGGAACTCGAGGATCTAAGTCTAAAATATACGGAACCGGATGTTTATGAAGATATTCTAGGCAAAATAGAAGAATCCAAGGAAGAACAGCAGGCTTACATAGACGCATTTTCGGGTGTTATCAGTAATTCCTTGGATCAAGAAAAGCTAAACTACGTTATAAAGGGCCGGATGAAATCTATTTTCTCCATCCGCCGAAAAATGAAGGCACAAAACGTTGCCTTCGATGAAATCTATGATAAGTTTGCCATCAGGATCATCTACAGATCGGACCGGCAAAACGAAAAGTTTTTGGCCTGGAAAATCTATTCTATTGTTACAGATCACTTTACCCCCAACCCCGTTAGGCTACGTGACTGGATCTCATCTCCCAAATCTACTGGATATGAGGCCCTTCACATCACCGTAATGGGCCCAAAGGGCAAATGGGTGGAAGTTCAGATAAGAAGTGAAAGAATGCACGAAATTGCAGAAAAGGGATATGCGGCGCATTTTAAATACAAACACGGGGATCAAAAGGAACAAGGAATAGAGGAATGGTTAAACAAACTACAGGAAGCCCTGGAGAATTCCAATACCAATGCTGTGGACTTTGTAGAGGAATTTAAGCTTAACCTATACTCAAAGGAAATATTTGTTTTCACCCCTAAAGGTGAATTAAAATCGCTTCCCAAAGGGGCCACCCCACTGGATTTTGCCTTTAATATCCATACCGAAGTAGGCATGCATACCAGAGGGGCCAAAGTTAACGGTAAATTGGTACCCCTGAATACAACTTTGAACAGTGGAGATCAGGTAGACATCCTTACCTCCGATTCTGCCAAACCAAGCCAAAGCTGGCTAGATTATGCCACAACGGCCAGGGCCAGATCTAAAATTAAATCTTCCTTGAGGGAAGAAAAGAAATCCACGGCCATGGAGGGCAAGGAGATTCTTAGGCGAAAACTGAAATCCCAGAAAATTAGCCTAAATGAGGATACCATCAACAAGTTAGTGGTATACTTTAAGCTTAAGACCAGTTTAGATCTATTTTACAGGATAGCAATAGGGGCTATTGACAATCAAATGCTAAAGGATTTTGCAGCCTCCTATAACAATGCCTTTATTAGCTTCTTTAAAAATAAAATCAGGAAACCACCGGTACCCGAAGACATTCATAAGGAGGAAATAACCTCTAAATTTGACACCCTTGTTTTTGGGAAGGAAGAGGACAAACTGGAATACAAGCTATCCCAGTGCTGTAATCCTATTCCTGGCGATGAGGTATTTGGGTTTATTAGTGTTAACGATGGCATAAAAGTGCACAAAAAAAATTGCCCCAATGCCATTTCTTTACAATCCAACTACGCCTACCGTATAATTTCTGCCAAATGGATAGATTCGTCCCAGGAAGAATTTACCGCAGAAATTGTATTAACAGGAATAGACAATTTAGGTTTGATCAGCGAAATTACGGAGGTTATCTCTGGCAACCTACACGTAAATATGAGGAACCTAAATTTTAGTACCGATGGGGGCACCTTTACCGGAAGAATAACCGTTGTTGTAAAAAACAATGCTATACTAAAAAAAGTTATAGATAATCTAAAGCGCATCAACGGTATCGATAAAGTAGCAAGAATTTAAATTTTAACTGTACATTTGTACCCTAACGCTGGGTAAATGCTATGGGCGAAAATAAGAATCAGGAAATAGTTAAGAATGTGTTCACCGCTTTTCTAGAAGAAAACGGACATAGAAAAACACCGGAACGCTACGCAATTCTACAGGAAATTTACGATAGTGACGAACATTTTGATATAGAGTCCCTTTATATCACCATGAAGAACAAGAATTACAGGGTAAGCAGGGCCACGCTGTACAATACCATTGAGCTTTTATTGGAGTGCAAATTGGTTAGAAAACACCAGTTTGGAAAAAATCAGGCCCAATATGAAAAATCATATTTTGACAGACAGCATGATCATGTCATCCTTACCGACACCGGTGAAGTCATGGAATTTTGCGACCCCAGGATACAAAGTATCAAAAAAACCATAGAGGAGGTTTTCAACATTAAGATCAATACACATTCCCTCTATTTTTACGGCACCCGTAACCAAGAAGAAAACACGAATAATTAATCCAATTACATAAAGAATGGCAGTAGATTTACTACTAGGACTACAATGGGGAGATGAAGGAAAGGGAAAAATAGTTGATGTTTTAACCAAAAACTACGACATTATTGCACGTTTCCAAGGCGGACCCAATGCAGGGCACACACTAGAATTTGATGGTATTAAACATGTTTTACATACCATTCCATCTGGAATTTTTCACGAAACCGCGGTGAACATAGTAGGCAACGGAGTGGTTATTGACCCCGTTATTTTTAAGAAGGAGCTGGACAATCTCAAAAAGTTTAATCTGGATATTAAGTCCAAACTATTTATTTCCAGAAAGGCACACTTAATATTGCCTACACATAGACTTCTGGATGCCGCTTCCGAAACTTCCAAGGGAAAAGCCAAAATAGGATCTACCCTTAAGGGAATTGGCCCTACCTACATGGATAAGACAGGAAGGAACGGCATGAGAGTCGGTGACTTGGAATTCTCGGATTGGAAAGAGAAATACAGGGCATTGGCCAATAAACACGAAGCTATGATTAGTTTCTACAATGTTGAGATCCAATATGACCTCAAGGAATTGGAAGCCGATTTCTTTAAGGCTGTTGAAGAATTAAAAAAACTTACCTTCATAGATAGTGAAGAATATATTTTTAACGCTCAACGAGAGGGTAAAAAAATATTGGCCGAAGGTGCTCAAGGTTCCTTGTTGGATATTGATTTTGGAACCTATCCCTTTGTAACCTCATCCAACACCACTGCAGCCGGAGCATGTACAGGCTTAGGGGTTGCCCCTAATAAAATAGGTGGTGTTTTGGGAATATTCAAAGCCTATACCACCCGTGTAGGTAGCGGTCCTTTCCCAACAGAACTATTTGATGCCGACGGTGAAACCATGGCCAGGGTTGGAAACGAATTTGGAGCCACCACTGGTAGGCCAAGGCGTTGTGGATGGTTAGATCTGGTGGCCCTTAAATATGCAGTGGAAATCAATGGCGTTACCGAACTGATGATGATGAAAGCCGATGTTCTTAGCGGTTTTGACACCCTAAAAGTATGTACGGCTTACAATTACAAAGGAAAGCAAATTAAGCATTTGCCCTATAGCATAGAACCGGAATACGTTACCCCGGTCTATACAGAAATGAAGGGTTGGGCAAAAGACCTGACGAGCTTGAGCAAGTCCGAGGAACTTCCGGATACCTTAATAGATTACATTAAGTTTTTGGAAAAGGAATTGGAAGTACCCATTAAAATAGTCTCTGTAGGTCCCGATAGGACCCAGACCATATACCGATAATAAAAAAAGCCATCTTTAAAGGTGGCTTTTTTGTTATACCAGGATTTACTAAAACTATCCCAAACTGTATTATCCTCCCTCAAAATATACTATTTTTGGTCAAAATTTTAAACATTGTATAAGTTAGTATTCTTATTGCTTGCATTAACGGTTATCTGTAAGGGATCCGCTCAAGAACAGGAAACGGAAACAAAACAAATAAACATTGTTTATGGGGCCAACTTCACCAAGGACGAAAAGCAATATCCCGGAGCAGCTATTTTTAGTAAGGATGAGCGACAAGTTCAGTTTGAACATGAGGGAGCCGACCTATGGTGCGATATAGCCATATACTACCAAAAAGAGAATAAATTAAAAGCCATAGGCAATATAAGGCTCCAGCAAGGAGATTCCGTACAATTGACCAGTGGAAAAATAGATTATGACGGCAATGCCAATCTTGCCAAGGCCTGGGAAAATGTGGTGCTAAACCACAGTAGTATGACCCTTACTACAGATACCCTGCGTTTTAACAGGGAAACACAGGAG
>CAXAVP010000313.1:0-4685 GCA_963972175.1 uncultured Arenibacter sp. | reverse complement strand
CAGTTATAACTCCTTTCCAGCTTTTTGATAATATCCTTAAAAGCCACTTCCCTAAATATAAGTTGACCGTTCATCCATGCCATAGTAGAGGTCATATCGGCTTTTTCAACCTTCATTTGTTTCTCCTTCTTATTCCAAATGGCTTCATGTTCTGGCTGTAGGAGTATGGCCGTATTATTTTCTGGATGGCTTCCCAGCAACTCAACGGACCCTTCCACCAGGACCGTATTAATAGATTGATCCTCTGGGTAAGCTGAAACATTAAATTGGGTCCCCAGTACCTTTACATCTATATTTTCTGTATTAACAACAAAGGGATCCTTACTTTTTGTTACCTCAAAAAATGCTTCCCCTGATAAAAAAACAGTCCGTTCCAAACCGGGAATAAATTTAACCGGGAATTTAATACTGGAGCCCGCATTTAAAAAAACCTTGCTACCATCAGAAAGGGCTACTTGAAACTTTTTACCATATGGAACCTTAAGGGTGTTGTAAACCAATTCGGAGAGTTCGGTATCCCCATATTGGATACCCTGCTTAATTTGTTTTCCAATGACTTCTCCTTTTGCAGAGACAATATCTTGGGTTGCTTCTTCCTCCAAAATAACAGCTCTTCCGTTTTCAAGCTCCAACGTAATGGTTTGATCGCTCTGGGATGACACATTATTTTTGGCATTAGGACTTTCTCTTTGATACATAACTATTGCCCCTACCCCTATTATCAATATGGCTGCATATTTAACAAAATTGAAAATACGCCTTCTATTCGCTCTTCTTTTATCTTTTTGAATCTTATCTAGTAAAATATTCTTTACTTCTTGCGTATTATATGTGCTCAATTTGTAATCTATTGAATAATTTATTTTGGCATATTCTTGAAATGCACTGGTGTTCCCTGGTTGATCCAACCATGAAATCAACTCATCCAATTCCGTTTGATTTATGGAATGGTTAAGATATTTTATGATCAAATTTTCTGTTCTGTTCGACTTCATTTAATACGACATCTACAATTAATACGGAGCATTTTTATTGCTCCCCTATTTTTTATCAAAAAAAAATTACATATTTGAAAAATAATTAACAACAATGACCAATGTTCTGGGATTTTAGTATCAATTCGGTTCTGATCGATGAATTGGAAAAGGGCAATGAAAAGGCCTTTGCTTATTTGGTAGAAAGCTATAACCACCGTTTATGTGTTTATGCCAATAGTTTAGTGAACGATCCGATAAAATCCCAGGATATTGTGCAGAATGTATTTATAAAAACATGGGAAAAAAGACAGTCACTTAGAAACAATTTTTCTCTAAAGGGATTTATGTACCGTTCCGTTCATAACGAGTTTATTGACCAATATAGAAGCTCCAAATCCCTAATGGCCATAGAAAAGTTGTATATGGACACCTTACTACAATTTGAGATGGAACCCGAACGTCAGGGAACCGAGGAAATAATGGAAAAGGTAATGGCTGTTATTAATGACCTGCCCCCAAAGTGCAAACAGATATTCCTATTGAGCAAAAAGGAAGGTTTGGATAATATTGAAATTGCAGAATATCTGGAAATATCTCGTAAGACAGTGGAAAACCAGATTACCAAGGCCTTTGGAATTCTTAGGGAAAAACTAGGAAAAAAATACCAAAGCGTGCTATTGCTTATTTTTGGCATTAGGCCCCAATAGACATTTTGAGGCCTTAAACCAGAACTTTAATTTTATCCCTACCATTGTTATTAGCCATATAGTAAATCTTCGGATTCCTCATCCTATTTACTGATGAACCACATTATATAGCCAATACAATGAATTTCCACCCAAATTGCCGCAAATGCCCCTAGCTTGCGAATGTCCTGCAGTCAATTATCCCCATGCGTCTGGGCCCATTTTAGTAGAGCTACCTATTACTCTGTGGTTCTGAACATAGAATAATTTGAATTATGACTGGGGTATATCAACTAATTTCATTTAAAACAGGACTCTCCTGCCCTCATTAAACAATTGGGTCATTTTTCTACAATGTTAATGGGGGTTTCCAAAGGATTTGACCCAATAGGAGGTAATTACAGCAAATTTTTAGACCTATACCAAACTCATTTAAATTTAAAATCACACCAGTCTGAAAACGGCCAACAAATTATTTTTACTGTAAAAAACTCAATAAATACGGGAGATCCGAGCACATTTACTGTAAACACCAATACATCCTGTGAATTTAAGATTGTTCACAAGGCCATAAAAACCTATTCTCCACCAACCATAACACCGCCTTGGCGTGTTATCCTCTTGCTTTACATTTTTCACTCACCCAGGTTCGTTTCAAAACGTAAACGCCCAAAAGTACAACCTAGATTTCACAATAGATCAATAACCAAAACTATCATATTTTTTCCCTGCCCTTACCTACTAATTTTTCACTTTTTCGATACACCTCCTACTCGATTTAGGCTTAAAGAGGATTTATAAAAGGAGCGAGGGAGGAGCCCGGTTATGCAATCCGGCTAAGACAAAATCGAACAACTTTGGTATCGGTAAAAGGGAAGATATTAACCTATAATTTCACACTAAAAAGAACCTGATTATTTGGATACAAAACTCTTCTTCATAGTCATAATTTTATCAATTTTAACAAAAAAATTAGTATCATGACCAAAATCGGTACAAGTTGTGGGACAACCATTGGACAAGTCCTAAACTAGTGATAGATAAGTGCTGGTACCTATATATAAACTATATAAAACATATATAAACAAAATAAAACATAATTAAAGGGGGGGGGCATTTTTTTTTCAAAAAACGCCCCTTGGCCCCGATATTGAATTTAGATTTTAATCATTATTCCAAACATTGCTTTATTTCGAATTTTAAACGTGATTCTAGCGCATTTTTCCCATTCAGAATAGTAGGGTTCATTTCCACTCTATTTCTGTTCTGAAAAAGCTTTAAAACCCGTAACAAATTGATTCATAGCACTTTAATAAAATTTATTGTTTTTTACTTTACTTTGGCATCTTTTAATATTTTCCTAAAAATGAGCTACTGAAAAAAAAAAATATTCGTGTACGAAAACCAAAGCGGACTTAAGCCGTTTTCTTTTTCTGAAAATGGCTTGTGTCCAAGACATTTTTACGATGCGCTTTGTCCGGAATGAAATGGAGGGCAATGAGCGGAGGTTATACTTAATCTCAGTTTATGAATTGTGAATCAGTCTCTTGTAAAATATATACCAATTCATAGAATCTATACACAAGTCTTCTGCTATGTAAAGAAAAATCGATTTTCTATACATAAAAAATTATCTTTGTATAGAAAACTTAAAAAACTATACATAATGGCCCAAGAGAAAGGTTTTGATTTAGCTGAGTTGCCATTGCCTTTTGACATAGAAAGTAAAGCGGTTCTGAAAAGTCTGCCTGCAGCACATGCTGCTTTGGCTGAGCTTAAAGGCCTAGCGTCAACCATCCCAAATCAATCTATCTTAATAAACACCTTGGGCCTGCAAGAGGCAAAGGATAGTTCTGCCATAGAAAATATTATCACCACACATGATGATCTTTATAAATCCGAATTAAATTTGGATGCTTTCAAGTCCATTGATGCTAAAGAAGTACAGAACTACATCGAAGCCCTAAAACATGGTTTTACTTTGATTTCCCAAAAAGGTGTATTAAATAATAGGATCATCCTGGAAATACAAGAAGTATTAGAAAAGAACAATGCTGGGTTTCGAAAATTACCTGGCACCGAACTAAAAAACAGTACAACGGGCGAAACCGTTTATACTCCACCTCAAGATTCAAATGACATCCAAAGGCTTATGAAGAACCTTGAACAATTTATAAATGATAACGATTTAAGCAACTACGACCCATTGGTAAAAATGGCCATCATACATTTTCAGTTCGAAAGTATCCATCCATTCTATGATGGCAATGGTAGAACCGGAAGAATAATGAATATACTTTATCTTATTCTCAACAATTTACAAAGATTACCTATTCTATATTTAAGCAGTTATATCATTAAACACAAACCTGATTACTATAGATTACTACAAGAAGTAAGGGTAACAAACAATTGGGAAGAGTGGCTATTGTTTATGATTAAGGGGGTAGAAGAAACATCAAAAGACACAATAACCTTAATTGTAAAAATCAAAGACTTAATGTCTGAATATAAAAATAAATTACGCTCCAATTACAAATTTTATAGCCAGGACTTATTGAACAACTTATTTAAACACCCTTACACCAAAATAGAGTTCGTTGTAGAAGACCTGAGTGTCACAAGATTAACAGCGGCCAATTATCTCAACAAATTAACTAAAGATGGATTATTACAAAAGAAAAGAATTGGAACAGCGAACTACTATATCAATCGACCACTTTTTGATTTATTGACACAACGTTAAGTTAAACTGGTTATTGCTCACTGTTACCGCCCAACCTTGGCTAACAAGTTGATCATTGGCAAGATTTACACTGTTTCTACTAATTTATAGTAATTCGGACAATTGTAAAGAAACGAGTATTTGAAGTCCTATTTAAAACTAAAAGTCCCCTATTCGGTGAGCATAAAACACCTAATTCCCGCAAACCCCAGTATACAGGGCGTTCCCGATGCAGGTTCTGGACCTCCGGCTCCACGATTAAGCGCAACTGGTTTGCGATTTACAACATTAAAAGCC
>CAXAVP010000312.1:0-4697 GCA_963972175.1 uncultured Arenibacter sp. | reverse complement strand
CCTTAAAATCCTTGTACAAGTTTGACATGTCCCTGCATTTTGGGCTCTGTTCCAATAATATTTCAACTGCTCTTTTACCGGCCTTGTCATTGTCCAGGTAGAGTGCTATGGATACATGTTTTTCAAATAGTCCAGGTATTTTTTCCGAAAAGTTCAGGGAGGTCAAAGTCAATAGATCATTTTAATCCCGTAGTTTGTTATTCTTGTCCAATGGGCTCAATAGGTCTAACTTGCCCTGGGTAATGTTTGGTTTTTGGTTATTTTTCTTAATGCGGTAATATCGTTGGCGAGCTGGAATTTTTATAATATTTATGGCGCTGTTGCTTTCACTATTATTTTTGAAATCATCTAGCCTGATCTCATTAATATGTTGCTGGTGAAAAGAAAAAGAGATCTGGCCATTATCGAACCAGCCCAATGCTTCCCTTACGGTTGATCTGTTAAGAAGACAAACCAGGTCGATCACATTGCCCCCTTTCCCCGCCCCATGGTCGTACCATCTGTTCAATGGCCTTGAGACCTTGAAAGCGGCTTGGGTTTCTGACCTGAAAGGACTCAGGAACCAAGCTTCTTTGACCGATGTCCGTGTGGGAAAGTGCCCGAGTTTTGCCAGCGCCTTTTCGATGGAAAAATCCCGGGCTGTTTCACACCGTGTACTAAATGTTTTTTTTCTTTTCATCAGCCGGTTCTTTTTTTTGGTTTTCTCTTACCTTCTTACCTAAGTCCCTGTTTATATAGGTTAGTAACCTAGGTAGTACTGTTTTTGATGTTACCCATCCTACCCTAAAAGGTAGGTTAGGTAATACCTAGGTAACTAGTGGTTAATGTATCCTACCTAAAGGTAGCTCCCGCTGTTGGGGCGGTCATGGCCCATTAGGTAACTAGGTAGGTGCTTTTGCACTTTTTCTAAACTTCCATCTCCAAAGGGCTATTGGTAAACACAGGTTTCGCCAGATACCCGTATACCTGCCGCTAGGGGTGTTTCACTCTTTGGACGTTGAATCCAGAGAGGGCAAGACCGAGATTTATCTCGTTCAACTTGAGGTTAAGCCCTTGTATAATAGCCATTGTAAGAAACTGCAGCCCCAGACCCAAGATATGCTTCCATTACAGCAGTTATATTAATTTCAAATGCATCTGTAACTTCTGCTGCCGTCATATATGGATTAGTTTTAAATTGGGTATTTGTAATCTATATAGCTTATTATATAGCCTGAGCAGTTAATGTAGCCACAACCTGAAAATAGCTATCCTAAGGCAATAAAATATTGAGGTACTCTTGCTGTCAAGGCAATGAAGGTCAGATCAGCATTTTTAAAAACTCTCGCTTCCAATTGGAAATTTGACAATTGCGTTATCCTTTTTGAACTTCCGATTATCAACAAAGTACCTTGATGTTTTTTCCTGTTTCAATATGGGAGGTGGAATTGTCTTTATTCTCAAACCTCAATTGAAGATTACTGATATCCTCCGCAAGTTTGCTATCCAGTATTTTGGCGTAATGCTGGGTTGTCTTTAAAGATTTGTGCCCCAGCATTTTACTCACAGATTCAATGGGAACGCCATTGGATAAAGTTATAGTAGTGGCAAAGGTATGTCTTGCAACATGAAAGGTTAATTTTTTGGTTATTCCACATAGGTCTGCTATTTCTTTAAGGTAGCCATTTGTTTTTTGATTGCTATAAACTGGTAATAATTGATCCTTGTCACAAGGTATAGAGGAATACTTAGCGATGATTCTTTCGGCAATCGGTAATAGAGGAATACTGCTTAAGGATTTGGTCTTGGTTCGTTTTATTTTAATCCATCGTTTCCCATCTATTCCTATTACAATATCACTTGCAGTCAGTTTTGCAACATCTATATAGGCCAAACCAGTATAACAACTAAAAATGAAAACATCCCTTACCTGTTCCAATCTTGAAATCGAGAATTGTCTTTCCATAAGGGCATTTATTTCTTCTTTGCTTAAAAATTCCTTATCAATTGATTTTGGGCGAAGCTTAAAATTGTAAAAGGGGTCCCTATCGATCCATCCATTGGTATAGGCCTGGCGAATTATCTTTTTGAAGTAGGCTATATATTTTAAGGAAGAATTGTGTGACAGACCTTGAACGGCTTTTAGGTAGTAAATAAAGCTGTTGATGAACTTAACATCTACCAGGTGTATAGGCTGGTCCCCACAGTTATAGTTCGATATAATAAATTTTTGGAGGTGCTTCTTGGTGGTTTTATAACGTTGAAGTGTCCTAAAGGAAAATTCTCTTCCTACCAATTTTTCCATTCTTTGGTTATGTTCGTCAAACATTTCCAAGATCAATTTTTTATTAGTATTTGCCCCTATAAATTCATCCCTGATTCCTTTTGCCGATATATAATTATTATCATCGTACAAAAACTTTTGATAGATCTCATATATGCGATTTTTAATGATATCCAGTTGACGGTTGGTTTGTTTGGCTTCCGGGCTGTAACCTATAACCTTGTTCGACTTAGCATCCCACTTGGAAATAGCAACTTTTCTCATGGTACTAACTTCAGCTCTTTTGCCGTTGTACGTTATTCGTAGGTAAATTATGGCCTGAGAGGGGTCGCTCACCCCCTTTTTCCGGATATAAAACAGGATTGACAATAGATCTTGCATAATTTTGATTTTTAACCACTTAAATATAGTGAATTAATAACAAAAGCATGCGATGTAACATGTTGTATATAAGGTGTTTGTGGTTAATTCGGTGGCACTAAATAATGATTTATTGGTGCCACCGAATGGGACACTTTTTGGATGGTATTAAATGATATTAAATGGGGTTTAATAAAATGAAAAACCCTGTAAATATTGATATTTACAGGGTTTTGATTGAATTTGATATTCAAATCGTACTCGAGGTGGGAATTACCTCACTTTGTTCGGTGAGTCCTGTTCGAACAGGTTGAAATTGGAAAGGCGGGCATTGCATGCCGCGTTTTTTGTTTGGTTCGTTTTCGCCCAAATAAATTTGGCTCATCGTCCAAAACAAAAAAAGCCCCGACCAAAAGGTCAGGGCTTTCCACTTATTTGTACTCGAGGCGGGACTTGAACCCGCACGGCCATAATGGCCATTGGATTTTAAGTCCTATCCATTTAACCCCAATACAACACAAACTACTTGATAATCAATTGATTATAAGTAATTTAATTTTTTATGATATCAAATAATATTAGCTAATATCATAAAATGTTGTACCTATGTTGTACCTAAAAAATCGCTATATTAGTGTTGAAAATAAGTGAGTTATGTCTTCAAAAACCAAAATAGTTCTTAGAAAAAAGGCTAATAAAGAAGGTCTTTTTCCACTTGCAATTAGAATTACAAAAAATAGAAGTTCCAGTTATATGTTCATAGGTCATTATATAGACCAAAAACATTGGGATGGGCGCAGAAACATAGTACGTAAATCACATCCCAATTCTGAATTGCTAAATACTTTGTTGAGTACAAAATTAGCTGAAGTCAATAAGACATTGATGGAATTACAATTTGAAAACAATGATATTTCCGCGAATCGGGTTAAGAAGGAACTTACAGCTTCTAACATTGATAAAAGTTTCTCCTGTGTTTCGGCTGAATATCTTAATGAATTGGAAAGTAATAATAAGTTAACACGATTTTATGCTGACAAGGTTAGGGTCAATCATGTAATAAAGTTTTATAAATCCAAGCAGTTAATGTTCCAAGAAATTGACGAAGGCTTTTTGGTAAGGTTTCAAATGTACCTAAGAAATAACAAAAAATTGTCTGAAAGGTCAATTGTAAATAATCTTGTGGTAATTAGAACTCTATATAATAGAGCTATTAGACTGGGTGTTGTCGAACAAAAAAGTTATCCTTTTGGAAAAGGAAAGATCCAAATAAGATTTCCAGAAACGGAAAAAGTCGGATTGACAATTGACGAGATACAAAGAATTGAAAGTCTAGAAAATCTTACAAAGATGGAGGAGCATACTCGCAATGTATGGCTATTTAGCTTTTACTTGGCAGGTATTAGAGTAGGGGACGTTTTAAAAATACGCTGGAGTGATCTGTATGATGGACGAATTCACTATAGAATGAATAAGAACTCTAAATTAGTATCATTGAAATTACCGGATAAACTTAAGCCCATTTTGGCGTATTATGAGGGTCATAAGTTAAATCCAAATGATTTTATTTTTCCTGAACTTAAGACATCCGATATAAAGAATGATAGGGATGTATATGCAAAAACTAATACGGCTACTAGCAAGTTTAATAAATATTTAAAGGAGATAGCCAATAAGGCAGGATTGGATAAAAAGTTAACTATGCACATCGCGAGACATAGTTTTGGTCATATTGCCGGGGATAGAATACCAGTGCAAATGTTACAAAAACTATATAGACATACTTCCATTACTACTACCATGCAATATCAATCCAATTTTATAAGTAAAGAAACTGATAAGGCATTGGAAGATGTGGTTAATTTTTGATGCTGTTGTGGTAACAACCTCGTGCTAATTGCAACCTTCATATTAATTAGATTTAGTTCTATGATAATTATCTATCAAAGCTTCCGAAACTATTAGAGACTTTTCCTTGGTTATACAGTCAAAAGTAATTTTTTTGGTGATAGTAAATTCTTTTAGCAGCTTTTCAACATCCTCGGCGCATAGAAACCCATTCTCTCCTAGGTGA
>CAXAVP010000311.1:0-4711 GCA_963972175.1 uncultured Arenibacter sp. | reverse complement strand
ATTCTTTATTACGGCGACTTTAATTAACAAATTCACAATTTTCATCTTTTACGGTAGGCAACAGCAATTCTTCCTAAAGTAGGATCTATTAAATTATTTTCATCAATTTGCCGCCTTGAATTTATATAGGCTGTAAGCAAAAAACAGCTCCTACAGGCCCTGTTCCTCCCCTCTATTGCCATGTTTTATTGGGTCCACATATAAATTATCCCCGTTATCATAGCCAAACCAAAACTCAGTAAAGTTCCTATAAGGATATATTCGGTAAGTTTACGGGAATTGCTTTCCTTAAGGTCGTTGAACCTAAAGACCGATTTTGCGGTTATCAATAAGCCAATAGCCTCCCACCTGCCTAGAATGATAAAAACCAAAACAAACAACCGTTCAATAATCCCAATATACTTACCGGCATTGGGAAGTGACTTATGATCCAGTGCTATCTGTTGGGACATTCCTTCCAACAATTTCGCCATTATTATAGATGCTGGATACCCTACAAACACAAGGGAGGTAATCAAAGACCAATCCAATTGCTTTATCAGCATTTGGGTCTGCTCCCATAGGTTGGCATGGAATGAGCAACAATAAAGAACTACTATATGCAAGACCTGGTCTGCAAAAAAAGGAATGGCCTTATTCTTAAAATAGGGGTTAACATATAACTTTAATGTGTCTATTAAATAATGAAACAGCGTAATGATCAGCACCAACTTCCACTTTTCAAAATCCCAGAGCAGCAACATGGCCACCACAAAATGAACCAGGACATGTATGTACAAATACCGGGACCTTATCTTATTGGCCTCCTTGTGAACCACCCATTTATTGGGTTGTAAGAGAAAATCCCCAATTAGATGGGCCAAAAAAAGTTTGGTGAACAGTATCATTCTACGAGTTGTTTTATTTTTTCGTTATAATAATCCAACATCTCCAGTACCAAGTCCATTCTAGCGCGTTTTAAGCGCTGACTCACAGCCGATTGTTTTATGCTTAATTGCTCCGCTACCCCTTGTTGAGGCTCATTGGGCCTGTCTAATGTAAGCCCCACCATTTCTGCTGAAACCTGCGACCAGTGGTCCATGAAATTTAAAGCTAGCTTTAACATCAGGTTTAAGCTGCGGTCCCAATCATTGTTCCCGCTTATAATGGCCATATTTAGCTTTTGCACCTTTAAGGTTTCAAAAATACGGCCAGATCGCTGATATGCCGTGCCGTTAGATTCACTTACACTACTCCCTAAAAAGGTTTCGGTCCCAATTCCTATACCCATACGCACATCCAATTGCTGTACAGATTTAATAATGGCCTTTATATGAATTGCCATACGCAGTGCCTTCTCTGGTGTAGTTTTTACCTGAAACTCATCACCCCTATAAATTTCCCAATCAACAGGAGTTTCCCCATGCTGACCTAAGTAGTCTTTTAATACATGGATCCAGTCCGAAGTTTTATTGCGATCGGAATTAATAATATCTCCTGTTATAACAGCAACCATAAATAAGTTAAAATGATAATACCCTTGAATTATAAGCTAATATAGTAATATTTTCAATTATAAGTCATATTGCTAATATAAATTTGATTAAAACCACCGCCTTACCATCACACAATACTTCTGGTAAGCTTTCCCGTACTTCTTTTCCAACACCTTCTCTTCCGGTATTATCTGAAAGGCATTCATATAATACACAAACCCAGCTGCGAGCAGTGTATTAAAGGCATTGCCCAGATACAGACCCCAAGCCAACAAAAGCAGTAACAAGCTTAAATACATAGGATTCCTGGTGTACTTATATATTCCGCCGGTGACCAAAACACTGGTCTTGGACGGATGTAACGGATCAAAAGATGTTTTTGCCCTAAAAAACTGCCACAGGGAAAGGACCCCTATAAGAAATGCAAGTAAGCAGAGAGCATAAAGTAAATAGTCCCTCCCAAAAAAATCAAAATATCCAACCGGCAAATAGGTCTTCAACAAGTACATGAAAAATCCAAACAATAAGAAAACAAGCAGGGGCGGTATTTTTAACTTCATAGGAGATACATTGATGAGAAAATAAAATTACTACTTTTAGACTTTTAAAAATAATATGCCCCAAAAGATAATTATACCAGCGCATATATAACCTTTAAAAATAAATGTAATGCAATTGGTTTTCGCCACCCATAATCCCAACAAAATAAAGGAAGTACAAATCTTATTACCAAAGGATATAGAGCTCTTGTCTTTGGAAGATATAGGCTGCACGGAAGACATTCCAGAAACGGCCCCGGATTTGGAGGGTAATGCGGCACAAAAGGCCAATTATGTCACAGAAAAATATGGCTATCCGTGTTTTGCCGATGATACCGGACTTCTTGTAGATGCCTTAAACGGAGCGCCTGGCGTTTATTCGGCCAGATATGCCGGTGAACAAAAAAGTGCCGAGGACAATATGAACAAATTGCTGGAGCAATTAAAGCATCACACCGACCGATCTGCCCATTTTAAAACAGTCATCGCATTAAATATTAACAAGCAGCAACATTTTTTTAAGGGAGTGGTACAAGGAGAAATAACTACAGAAAAAAAAGGAAAAAAAGGTTTTGGCTATGACCCCATATTTTCACCCCAAGGCTTTGAAAAAACTTTCGCAGAGCTGCCCATATCCGTAAAAAATGACATAAGCCATCGTGGCCTTGCCATCAAACAATTACTTGCCTTTTTCAAAAATCAATCCCATGCAGAACGATAATTCCGAAGAACCTTTTATGAAAGACCATAAAATATTAGACCGCACAGAGTCCATCGGAGCCGTACTGATTGCAGTATTTGCAGCCCTAATGGCCATTGCGGAACTGGTAAACAACAATTTGGAAGAGGAAATGATGATTTCACACAATCAATTGGTAAACTACTACAATTGGTATCAGTCCAAGAGCATTAAACAAGGCCTCAAGGAAAGTGAAATGCACTACCTAAGCGCTCTGGCCGAAACCGGAATTATACCCAATGACAAAATAGGCAACATTAAGACAAAACTTGCGGAGACCAAGTCTTTAGCCCTCAAATACGAAGCCGAAAAAACCGAAATCCTAGTAGGCTCGGCCAATGTACCCCGGGAACACTGGGCACAGGATCTTGACGGGGAAATGGGCAAAATAATAGGAATCAATGAATGGGAACAACTTACCCAAGACTACGATTCTGCTACCCAAAAATTTGACTTGGGAAAATTACTATTTCAAATCTGTATCGTTTTGGGAGCGGTATGTATTGTAATACGTGAAAACAAAAAATTACAGAAGAACTTTATCTCCTTAATGCTCATATTTGGCGCCATAGGTATACTGATATCTGTATATGGCTTTTCCATTGCCCCGTAAATCACTTGGAAATAAACTATTTTAATTAAAAAATTAACAGTACCTTTGCAGCTTCAATTAACGCCGCTGGTATAGCATGTGTTGCGCTGAGTCTAAATAGGTTAATAATCGCTCTATGCAACATACATATTTGCGATTATTTAATACATATTATGACGAAATTTGAAGCATTAGGGCTAAAACAGTCCTTATTAAATGCTATTTCTGATTTGGGATTTGAATCCCCTTCAGAAGTGCAAGAAAAAGCCATCCCTATCTTATTGGAAAGTGAAACCGATCTAGTTGCCCTGGCACAGACCGGAACAGGTAAGACTGCCGCCTTTGGCTTTCCCCTTATTCAAAAAATTGATGGAAACAGCAGAACAACACAAGGATTGATCCTTTCCCCTACCCGGGAATTATGTTTACAGATCACCAATGAGCTAAACCTATACTCCAAATATGACAAAGGGGTAAACGTGGTGGCCATTTACGGTGGGGCTAGTATCACAGACCAAGCTAGACAGGTAAAAAGGGGCGCTCAAATAGTAGTGGCCACTCCTGGAAGGATGAAAGATATGATCGGTAGAGGTTTGGTAGATATTTCCAAAATTGACTACTGTGTGTTGGACGAAGCGGATGAGATGTTGAACATGGGCTTTTTTGAAGACATAAAAGACATCCTTTCCAATACTCCTCAAGACAAATCAACTTGGCTATTTTCGGCCACCATGCCCAGAGAGGTATCGGTGATCGCAAAAAAATTCATGCACAGCCCTCAAGAAATCACCGTTGGCTCCAAGAACTCCGGAGCTAGTACCGTACAACATGAATATTATGTTGTAGGTGGAAGGGACCGTTATCCAGCCTTGAAGAGACTGGCCGATACCAACCCGGACATCTTTTCCGTTATTTTCTGTAGAACCAAAAGGGACACGCAAAAAGTTGCCGAAAAATTGATCGAGGATGGTTACAATGCAGGTGCACTACATGGGGATTTAAGTCAAAACCAAAGAGATTTGGTCATGAATTCCTTCCGTAAAAAACAAATACAAATGCTGGTCGCTACAGACGTGGCCGCAAGGGGAATTGACGTTGACGATATTACCCATGTTATCAACTATCAGCTACCCGATGAAATAGAAACCTACACCCACCGAAGTGGACGTACGGGAAGGGCAGGAAAGTCCGGAATCTCAATGGTCATTGTTACCAGAAGTGAACTTCGGAAGATTAAAGCCATAGAAAACAAGATTCAACAAGATTTTATTTCCAAAAAAATCCCTACAGGCATGGAAATCTGTGAAATACAGCTTTACCATTTGGCCAATAAGATCAAAAATACAGAAGTGAACAAGGAGGTAGA
>CAXAVP010000310.1:0-4721 GCA_963972175.1 uncultured Arenibacter sp. | reverse complement strand
AGCCTTATTTATGAGGGCCTATGCGTATTTCAATATGGTCATATACCATGGCGGTGTGCCCTATATTACGGAGCCTCAAGATCGTTATGAAGATGAGTTGTATGTAGCTAGAAATTCCTCTGAAGAATGCTTTGATTTTATAGAAGCCGACCTGGATAGAGCTATGACACTTCTTCCTGATCATATTGTAGCTGCATCAAGTGATTATGGTAAAATAGATAAAAACTTTGCGTTGGCATTCAAAGCTAAAGTTCTACTGTATAAGGCTTCTCCACAATTCAACCCTTCCCAACCTTGGGACAACCCTTATTGGGATGAGGCGTATACTGCTAACAAAGCGGCCTACGAATCGTTGCTTGGTCAAGGATACGGCCTTGTAGAAGATTATTCCAATATTGCCCTAGAAGAAAGAAATAAAGAGGTGGTGTTCTCTGTCATCAATACGTATCCTAACAAAACCAGTGCTTGGGATAGTGGTGTTCGCCCAGGTTCAGAAAGTAGGGGGCCGGCAAGTGCCTGTCCTACATGGGAATTTGTAAAAGAATTTCCAATGAAGGATGGTCGGCTCTACAATGATCCATTAAGCGCCTACTTTATGTCTGATGAGGAGTTTCTTCAAAATTATTGGAAAAACAGGGACCCTAGATTTGACAAATCGGTTGTTTGGAATGGAAAGCTGTACGAGGTTTCTGGAAAGAATGGAAAGAGACAGTATACCGCTTTGGGAATTGCACATGAGTTGGACGATTTTGGAATTAACCCCAATGCCAATACGAATTCGACCAATTTAGATCGATATACCGGCTTCTTTATATTAAAGAACAGTCTTCTTCACTTAACACAGGCCGAAGTACAACAGTACGATCTAGATTTCGTGGTTATGCGATTTGCCGAAGTAATGTTCAACTATGCCGAAACAGCCAATGAGACAGGAGATTCGGGCACAGCTTTGAATATCCTAAGACAAATTAGGGAAAGAGCAGGGATTGAGCCTGGTGTGGACGGGAACTACGGGATTACAGCCAGTAGCAAAGAAGAGGTGCGTGAAGCTATATTGGCAGAAAAAAATATCGAATTCTGTTTCGAAGGCCATCGTTTCTGGGATTTGAGAAGGCTTCGGTTATTAGACCGACTAGACGGCGCCACCAAAGAAGGTGTTGAGGCTATTGCCATTGAATCCGATGAAAGTGAAATGGCAATTGGAAAAGCACGCGACTTGGCAGATAACTATGAACTTGTAGAAGAAAATTTCAAATACTCTACATTACAGGTACCCCGTTCCGGAGTGCAACAAAGTGTACTTCCAGAGAATTACTATTTCTTTCCAATTCAGCAGGATGTTTTAGATAGAAATCCCGAGTTGGAGCAAAACGTTGGTTGGGGTGGTTCTTTTGATCCAACTCTGAATTAGTCCTAAAAACATAAAAAAGATTTGTGAATTTGACTGGCCATTAAAAATTTGAGTTGTTGTTTGGTTAATTGAGAGTGAAAGGGTTCCTAATGTACAGGAGCCCTTTTTCTTTTTTTAAACAAAACCGTTATTTCAAAAACCACCCCTACACTCCAACCTAAAAATTGTTATTTTAGTTTGCTTATAAATACTATTTACTGTTGAACATCCAGTAGTACCGGATTTTTCGAATTAAAACTATGAAAAGAAGAAATTTTTTTGGCAATTTGGCCGCAGGTAGTGGCTTGCTGCTATTAAACCCTATATATGCTTCCAACGGTAAAGTGAATACCCAAAAAGTAAATACAATTCACATTGGGGAGCGGACCATAAAGGCAGACCTTGTAATAATTGGCGGGGGAACCGGTGGCTGTGCCACTGCCTTGGGAGCACTTCGCAATGGCCTCACCGTAATCATGACCGAGGAAACAGATTGGATAGGTGGACAATTAACACAACAGGGAGTACCGCCAGATGAGCATAAATGGATCAACGACTTTGGCGCTACCGCATTGTATCGGGAATTTAGAAAGAAAGTAAGGGCCTATTATCGGCATAACTATCCTATAAAACCAAAGCTTGCAGAAAATGAACGGTTTAACCCTGGGAACGCTTCCGTTTCGGAAATTAGCCATGAACCAAAAGTTTCGCTACGGGTGTTGGAGACCATGTTGGATCCCTATATCAGTGCCGGGAAACTGGTCCTTTTAAAAGAAACTGTGGCCTTGGACGCCTCTACCAAGGGGAACAAGGTGCAATCGGTTAGGGTTAAAAACCTTTCTACAGGGGAGACCAAGAATTTGGTGGCCCCCTATTTTGCCGATGCTACGGAATTGGGTGATTTATTGCCTTTAACAGGGACCGAGTATGTTACCGGAGCCGAAGCCAAATCGGATACCGGAGAGCTACACGCCGCAGCAATTGCCGACCCAACCAATAATCAGGCCTTTACGGTCTGTTTTGCAATGGACTACAGGCCTGAGGAGGATTGGACCATAGACAGGCCGGAGGAATACGGATTTTGGCGCGACTATAGTCCGGAAATGAAATCACCATGGGCAGGGAAATTATTGGAGCTCAACTATTCCAACCCCCGCACACTAGCCCCAAAGAACTTAGGTTTTGATCCCAGTGGATGTCGCATGCAGGAGGTATTGAACCTTTGGATCTATCGTAGAATATTGGCCAAGGATAATTTTGAAGAGGGTTTTCTAACAGGAGATATTACCTTAGTAAATTACCCCCAAAACGATTATTTTTTAGGCAATATCGTTGATGTAAGTGAGAAGGAGCTAAAGCATCATGTTTATAGGGCCAATCAATTAAGTCTGTCCTTATTGTATTGGCTGCAAACAGAAGCCCCTAGGACAGATGGAGGAAAAGGCTGGCCGGGAATTAGATTGCGACCAGACGTAATGGGGACAACAGATGGATTGGCGAAGTACCCCTATATACGGGAGGCCAGGAGAATTAGGCCATTATTTAGAATCACCGAACACCATGTGGGTAGAACCCAAAGGGCAAGTATCCAGGGAGTACCCGAATCCGAAGCCCGGGCCAAAGATTTTAAGGATAGTGTTGGTATAGGGTATTATCATATAGACCTGCACCCCAGTAGTGGCGGGGACAATTACATCGATTTTTCTTCCCTTCCCTTTCAAATTCCTTTGGGAGCACTGATCCCACAACGAATGGAGAATATATTTCCGGTAAGCAAAAATATTGGCACCACCCACCTTACCAATGGCTGCTACCGACTGCATCCTGTGGAATGGAGCATAGGGGAGGCCATAGGGATGTTTGTGCCCTTTTTAATGGAAATGGGTAGAAGTCCGCAAGAGATATACAAAGACGCCGCTGCAGTGAGCAAATTTCAAAGTCTTATTCGCAGTCAAGGGGTGGATACCCATTGGCCATACGAAAAAATGTAGGGGAAGTAACTATTACTTCTCCTGCCGTTTAGCTGGGTCACCATAATCAACGTTGGCAACAGGTTGTCTTTTTAACTCATTCCTTAAATTCGGTCACATCATCGCCCAGATCAAAAACGGGTACTCCATCCAATTGGCATGCTAGAATGCTGCTGCCGGCCGCACTGCGATATCCGCCGCCACAATGCACTGCAATGGGCTTGCTGGTTGGGATAGAGGAAGCTGTTTCCCGTAATTCATTTAAAGGGTGGGACAAGGCACTGTCAAAGATTTTGCCCTCGGACACCTCGCTCTTATTGCGAATGTCTACGATGGTATAGCGGTCGGGATTGTTTTTAAAATCTATAAGGTCTAAAAAAGGTGTATTAACCATATTTTCTTCCCCTAGTGTCAATACCGATTGCAATTGCTGTTCGTACCCAATTTTAGCCACTCGCTCCAAGACCCTTTCCAAATCTTCCGGATGTTCTATGACCAGACTGAATTTTTCTTCTGGTTTTATAATGGCACCCAACCAGGTTTCAAAAGGTGCATCCTCGGAGGATGCCTGTATATTGATGCTTCCTTTCAGGTGGCCTTTTTTAAAATCGGATTCCCGCCGCACATCCACAATGAATCCTTCAGCGGAAGTATTTAATTTAAAAGGGACCGCGGCAATGGCATTTCTAAGCACATCAGCGCCCTTCTTGTTCAGATCCACATTAAATCCAAAATAGGACGGAACAAAAGGTTGGCTATCCAACAGCTCGTTTACAAATTCTTCCTGGGTTTGTTCCTGAAAGGCCCAATTAGATTTGCGTTCGTTGCCTAGGGTACTGCTGCTGGCGTTGGTCTGACTCTTACCACAGAGCGAACCGGCACCATGGGCAGGATATACAATGGCATCATCGGGTAAATTTTGGAATTTATGCTGTACGGTGTGGTACATGGCTTGGGCAAGTTCTTGGCGTTTAGACTTTCTATTGCCAGCGTTTTCACGTAGATCCGGTCTGCCTACATCACCAATGAGTAAGGTGTCTCCCGTAAACAATAGGGTTTCTTTTCCTTCTGTGGCTACAATGGTAATGCTGTCTGGCGAATGGCCTGGGGTGTTTATGGCGTTTAGGCTTGCTTTTCCAATTGTAAGGCTGTCGCCTTCATCAAAGGCTTTGTGCGGATAGTCTGCTCCCAATTTTTCACTACAGTAGATATCGGCACCGGTTTCTTGGTGTATCTGCAAATGGGAACTTACGAAGTCGGCATGCGGATGGGTCTCTATGACTGCAATGATTCTGGCGTTGTTGGCCTTGGCAAAAGCGTAATACTGCATGGGGTTACGCTCTGGGTCTATGATGACCATC
>CAXAVP010000309.1:0-4733 GCA_963972175.1 uncultured Arenibacter sp. | reverse complement strand
AGTTTAAATCTAATTGTAAAAAGTAACCCTATAAATGAAGCGATATTTTAATAAGTTGGCCCATGCTATTGGACGGGCATTAAGTAAGTATAATTTAAACGGTCCGCTTAAGCTATTTGGTAAATCGTCTACGTCCATGCCCGTTCTAATTGCCCTATTGGTGTCCCATTTGGCCATGTCTCAGCAAGCCGTCTTTCAAATGGATTTTGATGAGCAGGGCTTTGAGGAACAAATAATTTCCAGGGATGAAGCGGTATATATGGTAGACCTTCAGCAATCCCAATTTGTTGAGGGACTGTCTGGAAAGGCTTTGGACCTATCGGCAAACGCTTCTTTAAGAAGGCCGGTAAAGTTGGTTAAAGGCAGATTTCCCATCCTTTCTGAGCAGGCCTCCTTTGGAGTTCAGGTATGGGTGAAAACCCTGCCCAATGCCAAAATGGGAACGGTGATAATGGGAAACAAAAAGTCCGATGATCCATCGGCGAAAGGTTGGCAGATATATACCCGGGAAAATGGAGCTTGGGCTCTGAATGTAAGTGATGGGAAGAGTAGCTATAATTATAGGCCCACCGCGGAAAGACAAGGGATAAATGACGGCGACTGGCATCAGATAGCCTTTGGCATCGACCGTGACAAAAAAGAACTTTGGATGTATTTTGATGGTGAGAACGTTGCCATTTATAATATCTCCGGACTTAAGGAGCTGGAATCCGAATTGGCAACCGTTATAGGGGGGTCCGATGAAAAATGGGAGTATGGGTCCTATGGGCAATGGAATGCCTTTAATGGTTTTTTGGATGATATAACAATATGGGACACCGCTTTGAGTCCAAAAGTGGTACAGGATCAATATGCCCAGTATTTTCCCAATAAGGTTCGGGAAGAAATAAGCTTTAGCCCCAAACACCTAAAGGTGTTGACCTGGAACATATGGCATGGGGGGCATCGATATGGAAAAGAGATAGGGGTACAGCGTGTTGTGGAGACCATAAAATCGACCAATGCCGATATCATTGGGCTTATAGAAACCTATGGATCCGGTGAAATTATAGCAGATGCACTGGGCTATTATTTTTACCTGATAAGTTCTAACCTGTCCATTATGAGCCGATATCCCATTACCGAAACCATAACCGCCTTTAGGCCTTTTAATTTTGGGGGGGCAAAACTTGGTATCGGACCAGGAAAAGAGCTTGTGTTTTTTGATACCTGGTTGCATTATTTACCCGATTATGGCAAGAACATCGTAGAAGATAAAATGAACCCCAAAGAATTGATAAAAGATGAAGCCAATACCCGTCACGGAGAAATAAAGGACATTTTAAGCGAGATATCGCCCTACATAAAAAAATCGGACGACGCCCCCATCATAATGGTAGGGGATTTTAATAGTGGTTCACATTTAGATTGGACCAAGGAAACCAAGGACATACATTATGGAAAGGTTGTGGAATGGCCGGTAAGCAAGGAAATGGAAAATGCCGGTTTTGCAGACAGCTTTCGGCAGCTGCACCTAAACCCGCTGTTGGACCCGGGCTTTACCTGGACCCCTAGGGCTGCGACCTCATCGGATAAATATGGGTTGCGGGACCGTATAGATTACATTTATTACAAAGGTAAGGATTTGAGTCCTATTGAATCCAAGGTAATCAATTACCACCCTATCATGTTTCCTTCAGATCATGCTGGGGTACTAACTGTCTTTCAATTGCACTAAATACATTCTTAATATGAATAATTATAAAAGTCTACTTCCCTTTTTATTGTTTGCCATTAATATTTTTGCCCAAAGGGAAACGGCCCAGAACCTTATATTGATATCTGTAGACGGCTTACGGTGGCAAGAAGTGTTTAAAGGGGCAGATTCCCTACTGATGAAAAACACAAAGTATTGGGCGTCCACAGAGCAGGAAAGACGTAAAAAATTAATGCCCTTTTTATGGAATGCCATAGAAACAGAAGGACAGCTTTATGGAAACCGACAGTATGGGAATAAAGTGAACCTTAGAAATGAATATTGGTTTTCCTATCCAGGTAGAAGCGAGACCTTATGTGGTTATTTTGACCCCAAGATCAACTCAAATTCATATCCCAACAATCCAAATTTAAATGTATTGGAGTTTATGAATGCTCAGAAAGGGTATACCGGAAAAGTGGTAACCTTTGCATCCTGGGATGCCTTGGGAAGAATTTTAAACCGGGATCGCAACGGGATGTTGGTAAATTTGCCAGGGGAAGATGTAAAAGGAGAGAAATTGACCGAAGCCCAGGTACTGGCAAATGAATTGCAACACTATGTACCTGAATATTTTGGGGAATGTAGACCGGATGCCTTAACATTTGCTATGACCAAGGCCTATATGCAGGCAAGACACCCGAAGGTTGTACATATCGACTTTGCAGATACGGATAACTACGGACATTCCGGGGATTACAATAAATACCTTGATGCGGCCCACTTCATAGATGCAATGATAGGTAGTCTATGGCAAATGATCCAAGCAGATCCATTTTACAAAGATAAAACCGCAATATTGGTCTACCCGGACCATGGTAGGGGTGTTGGTGATAGGTGGACTTCCCACGGTACTTCTGCCCCACATAGTGATGAGACCTGGTTAACGGCCCTAGGTCCGGGAATAGCTCCACTAGGTGAGGTAAAGACTCAGGGGCAAATTTATCAGGACCAAATAGCACAAACAGCGGCAAAATTGTTGGGCTTTAATTTTAAAGCAGACCATCCTATAGGGAAACATATAGGAACAATAGCGAAGTAATTATGCATGATGTGTAAATTACTTTAGCCATAACTTCCTTTTTGATATTGGTTTAACACAGGAATAATTGTTTATTTTTGCCTTTAAAGCATCAATAAAAGTATTTGTGGTGCGCAATGGACCAATTTCAACAACATGGATGACATACTTATTAATATTGGCAGACAATTAAAATTGGCGCGCCAAAAAAGGGACCTGACATTACAACAAGTGGCAAAAAGAACTGGAGTAAGTGCCGGTTTAATTTCTAAAATTGAAAATCTCAGGACCACACCGTCCCTTCCCGTGCTATTGAAAATAATGCAGACATTAAGCATAGATCTGTCAGAGCTGGATCTGTCATCCAACGTTACTGGCGATTATATTGTTGTTAAAAATGGTACAGGAACCAAAGAAGAAAGGGAAGATTCCGTTAATTTGGAATATACCCACCTGCTGTCCAGTCCTTCTTCCGATAGTAGCAGCATACGGGTGTATATAGTTAGTGTAGCCCCGGCTACCTACCGTAAACCTATTTCTACCAATGCCAATGAATTGATATATGTTTTAAATGGTAAAGTGAATTACTTGTTGAAAAAGGATCAGGTGACATTGGAAAAAGGTGATTTGCTTTATTTTGACGGCTCTATTCCACATGGGGTGTCTAACGAGTTTAACGAAGACGCCGTCATGTTAAAAATTTACTTTTTACATTAAGGGAAGACACTGGTTTGGATTAATTTCCAGCACCTATAGGATTGGTCCTATAAATTGCTGCAGCACCACCATAATTTTGCTAGGGTCTAAGGGAGTCCTTTCCATTATGGCAGTCTGTCTGCCAGAAATGGATCTTAACGGTTGATTATTAATTATTTGTCAGTCTGTTAAGGGGTTGGTCTTCTTTTGGTCGTATTTCCTATTTATTTTATAACTGTTGCTTTTTTTCGTATCTTAGGTATAATAGTGCTTTTGGGGGTTATATAGGTTTTTCCTATGTTAAAGTAATAGTAACAGTTAAACTCTATAGTTAAATCTTGCATTTTGCATCATTTTTGAGCATTATGGAGCGTAAATTAAGTTTAACTAAAAATTTTACATGAAAGTATTAGTAATTGGGGCGGGTAACATGGGATTAACCTATGCGGAGTCTATGTCAAAATCAAAACTTCTTAAAAAAAGAAATTTAATGATTCTGGATAGTTCCCATGAAAAAACAACGTCTTTAAAAAAGATTGCACATTTTGAAGTACATGAAAATTTAGAAGATTGCCTACCAAAGGCAGATTTAGTTTTTATTGCTGTAAAGCCTTATCACAGCGAAGAACTATTTAAAAAGATGAGGAGCCTTGTCAACGATGGTCAGATTGTTATTTCCATCATGGCAGGGGTAACTATAAAAACCATGCAAGATGGCCTAGGGATCCCTAAAGTGGTAAGGGCCATGCCAAACTTGCCTGCGCAAATAGGCAAGGGGGTTACGTCCTACACAGCCTCCGATGAGGTGTCTAGGATAGAATTGTTGACTATTGAGAATTTATTGGATACAACAGGTAGGTCTATTTTGGTAAGCTCCGAAAAGTTTATCGATGCCTCTACAGGGATTTCCGGTAGTGGACCGGCCTATGTATTTTATTTTATGCAAAGTATGATGGAAGCAGCCCTAAAAATGGGCTTCTCTTCCAATGACAGTAAGGTTTTGGTAAGCAAAACCTTTGAAGGGGCGGTAGACCTATTTAACCAATCCGATCTTTCGCCCAATTCCTGGATGGACAGGGTGGCTTCCAAAGGGGGAACCACTAGGGCCGCTTTGGATTCCATGGAGGATAATAATGTAAAGGAGCTGATAAAAGAAGCAGCTTACTCCGCATTTAACAGAGCTGTTGAATTAGGTAAAGAAAAATAGGACATGTATAAACAAAGAGTAGTTATAAAAGTAGGTACCAATGTGATGACCAATAAGGACAACAGGATAGTAAA
>CAXAVP010000308.1:0-4749 GCA_963972175.1 uncultured Arenibacter sp. | reverse complement strand
ATAGTGGTGTCCCACAGTTGTTCCGCATTCATCTCCCCAAGACCTTTATAACGCTGTATACCAACGCTACCGTTAAAGGTTGCAGCAATTTCATCACGCTCCTGATCACTCCAGGCGTATCTTTTCTTATTTCCTTTTTTAACCAAATAAAGTGGAGGTGTAGCGATATACACGTGCCCACCTTCAATCAACTCCCTCATATACCTGAAGAAAAAGGTCAATATCAAGGTTTCAATATGACTACCATCAACATCCGCATCACACATAATCACCACCTTGTGATACCTAAGCTTATCCAGGTTCAAGGCCTTACTGTCATCTTCGGTACCAATGGTAACCCCCAATGCAGTATAAATATTTTTGATCTCCTCATTTTCGAACACCTTGTGGGTCATTGCTTTTTCCACATTCAGGATTTTACCCCTTAATGGCAGAATAGCCTGGAAGTTCCTGTCCCTACCCTGCTTGGCCGTACCACCTGCCGAGTCACCCTCAACAAGAAACACCTCGCAAAGTGAAGGATCCTGCTCGGAGCAATCTGACAATTTCCCTGGCAAGCCTCCGATACTCATAACCGTTTTACGCTGCACCATTTCCCTGGCCTTGGTCGCGGCATGACGGGCCTGGGCTGCCAAGATTACCTTTTGGACAATTGTTTTGGCATCATCGGGATTTTCTTCCAGGTAATTGCTCAACATTTCCGAAACAGCCTGACTCACCGCAGCAGAAACCTCTCTGTTCCCCAATTTTGTTTTGGTCTGACCCTCAAATTGAGGTTCGGATACCTTAACGGAAACAATGGCCGTCAACCCTTCCCTAAAGTCATCTCCCTGAACCTCAAACTTAAGTTTTTCCAACATCCCAGAGGCATCGGCATATTTCTTTAAGGTAGAAGTAAGTCCCCTCCTAAAACCGGACAGGTGGGTACCTCCTTCATGGGTATTAATATTGTTTACATAGGAGTGCAGGTTTTCTGTATAGGAAGTATTATATACCATGGCCACTTCTACAGGAATATCGTTCTTCTCCCCTTCCATAGAAATCACACTGCGAATAAGAGGCTCCCTGTTACCATCCAAAAACTTAATAAACTCCTTAAGCCCCTCTTCCGAAAAGAATCGCTCAGAAACAAATCCGCTTTCACTCTCTTCGTCTTTCTGCCTTCTATCGGTAAGGGTTATCGCCACACCTTTGTTCAAATACGCCAACTCACGCATTCTATTGGCCAAGGTCTCATAACTATACTCAACCGTTTGGGTAAATATGGTTTCATCTGGCGTAAAGGTCACAATGGTACCTTTTACATCTGTTTCCCCAACACTCTTAACGGGATAAAGGGCCTTACCCTTACTATACTCCTGCTCCCATATTTTTCCATCTCTATGAACAGTAGCTTTCAAGTGTTTGGACAAGGCATTTACACAGGATACACCTACACCGTGCAAACCACCGGAAACCTTATAGGAATCCTTATCAAACTTTCCTCCAGCTCCAATTTTGGTCATCACCACCTCCAAGGCGGAAACTCCTTCCTTCTTGTGAATATCTACAGGAATACCCCTACCGTTATCTTCAGTAGTGATAGAATTATCTTCGTTAATGGTAACTTTTATTTCGTTACAATGCCCCCCCATAGCCTCATCTATGGAGTTATCCACCACCTCATATACCAAATGGTGTAATCCACGTACCCCAACATCTCCAATATACATCGATGGCCGCATACGTACATGCTCCATCCCTTCAAGGGCCTGAATACTATCAGCGGAATACCCGCCTTTTTTTTGCTCTTCTTTATTTGCTTCTTCGCTCATAAATTAATACTTATTTCGTTGTAATTTTAGCAATCCTACAAATATACGCAATACCTATTAAATATAGGGTTAGTAAGCCATATTAGTTAGCAAGTTATCAACAAAAATTGTGGAAAAATCCAAGCGAAATTGAAACTGGTATCCCGCACCCGAACCAAGCCTTGTTTGATGACAACTTTTTAAAAAAATAAAGACATTTAGGTCTGCCTCATAAAGCTTACAACAGCAACCTTCCAACAACTAACCAAACACCCCCTCTCTAGCTATACCCCAAGCAACACAACACTGCAGCAGCTCCTTAAAAATTTATAAGCCAAAACCTTAAAAAAAAAAGCACCCCTCAACAGGGTGCTTTTTCTAAACTAAAATAAACTTAATAAACCGAACTTATTATTTGTACCAAGACGAATTATTTTACATAGGCATCCGAATGGACTTTGGAAACAGCCCTACCAGATGGATCGTTCATGTTTTTAAAGGCCTCATCCCATTCCAGGGCAATTTTGGTACTACAGGCCACAGAAGGCTCCTGAGGCACGCATAATGCCGCTGCATCTGAAGGGAAATGCTCTTCAAAAATAGCCCGATAATAAAACTCCTCCTTAGAGGTTGGTGTCTGTAAAGGGAACCTATACTTAGCATTTGCCAGTTGTTCATCCGTAACTTCTTTCTCCACAATCTCCTTAAGCGTATCAATCCAACTATATCCTACTCCATCCGAAAACTGTTCTTTTTGTCTCCAAGCAACGCTCTTGGGCAACATATCCTCAAAGGCCTTACGTACCACCCATTTCTCCATGCGCTCTCCGTTGATCATCTTATCTTCCGGGTTAATTCTCATGGCCACGTCCATAAATTCCTTATCCAGGAATGGCACCCTGCCTTCTATTCCCCAAGCGGCCAATGATTTGTTGGCCCTTAGGCAATCGTACATATGGAGCTTATCCAATTTACGAACCGTTTCTTCATGGAAATCCTTGGCACTAGGCGCCTTGTGAAAATACAGATAACCTCCAAAAAGTTCATCGGCCCCTTCTCCGGAAAGTACCATCTTGATACCCATAGACTTAATCACCCTAGCCATGAGGTACATAGGAGTAGAAGCCCTAATTGTAGTAATATCATAAGTTTCCAGATTGTACACCACATCTTTAATAGCATCCAAACCTTCCTGGATGGTAAATTTAATTTCATGGTGCACGGTCCCTATATGATCGGCTACTTTTTGCGCAGCCGCCAGATCCGGAGACCCCTCCAATCCAACGGAAAAGGAGTGTAACTGAGGCCACCAAGCATCCGTAGTATCATCGGATTCAACCCTTTTTTGGGCGTATTTTTTAGCAACCGCAGAGGTTACCGATGAATCCAATCCACCGGACAATAATACCCCATAAGGTACATCGGACATCAATTGTCTGTGAACCGCTGCTTCCAATGCCTCCTTTACCTCTTGTATACTGGTCTCGTTTTCCTTAACCGCATCGTATTCCATCCAATCCCGGGAATACCATCTCTTAAACTCCCCATCCTTACTGTGCATATAGTGACCTGGAGGAAATAACTGTATTTTGGAACAAGTGCCTTCCAAAGCTTTCAACTCGGAAGCTACATAGAAGGTACCGTTAATATCCCATCCCACATACAATGGAATGATCCCCATATGATCCCTGGCTATAAAATATTCATCCTTTACAGAATCATAAATAGCAAAACCAAAGATTCCGTTCATCTCATCCAAGAAATCGGTTCCCTTTTCCTTGTAAAGGGCCAAAATAACCTCGCAATCAGACTCGGTCTGAAAATTATATTTTCCTTCAAATTGCTTGCGCAACTCCCTGTGGTTATATATTTCACCATTGGCAGCAAGTACCAACTTACCATCTTCACTAAATAACGGTTGCTTTCCGGAAGCTGGATCTACGATCGCTAAACGCTCATGGGCCAAAATAGCCTTGTCATTCGCGTAAATCCCACTCCAATCTGGCCCCCTATGTCTAATTTTCTTGGACATCTCCAACAACTGAGGTCTTAAAACCTCGATACTCTCCTTTACCTCAAAGGCACATACAATTCCACACATACGATAATATTTATGTCAATTTTAAAGCAAATATCTCCCTAATATATACATAACGAAACACATAACGCTATATTAGTTATAATTTAAAACTATTAACGGATTATTGTATGCATAATGGAAGCACACAAAGGAATTTATTTACCATAACCCACTATTTTGTAAGTTGTATAAAAATTACCGACTTTTTATATTAATTAAAAGGAATACTCATTAAATTTGACAATCACTAAAACAAGAAAAATGAAAAATTTATTTACAATTACCCTTATGGTCATTGCCTTGACTTTCAGCACAGAAGCGATGGCTCAAAAATTCAGCGGCTTGGATAAGAGTCCAGCAGATATAGCCTCTTACCCATCAGATTATAAAGTTTCAGAAAAATTGGTCCGTATAACCTATAGCAGGCCACAATTAAAAGGTAGGTCTATTTCAGAGTTGGCCCCAGCCGGAAAAGTTTGGAGGACCGGTGCAAACGAAGCACCAGAAATTACCTTTTACAAGGATGCCACGGTAGGAGGAAAATCGGTTTCTGCCGGTACATACTCCTTGTTCACTATACCAGGCAAAAGCGAATGGACAGTGATTTTGAACAAGAACCTGAACCAATGGGGTGCTTATTCCTATCAAGAAAGTGAGGACGTTGTTAGGGTTCCTGCCAGTGTTAGTAAAGATTCAGAATCCTTGGAAGCTTTTTCCATAGCCTATAAGGATGCCGACAATGGCGCACATATGGTTCTTGGATGGGGAACTACAAGGGTATCCCTTCCTATTAGCTTTTAAAGCCATTACAGTATTACTATAAAAAAGAGGCTGTCTAAAAAGGCAGTCTCTTTTTTTATGTTTAGGATTTTGAAA
>CAXAVP010000307.1:0-4815 GCA_963972175.1 uncultured Arenibacter sp. | reverse complement strand
ATTCAATTACAACAGGGAAGACTTTCGGGATTTTTTAAACAAGGTAAATATTGATGCCCAATTTACAGAGTCTATCGTGGCATTGGATGAGGTAAACCAATTGTACAACCAATTTGGGAGTGATAAAATTGTAAACTTTACCGCCAATATTGATGGGGTGCTGAACAATCTGGAAGCCACCGACCTGTTTTTAAACATGGACAATACTGGGATACGGGGCGATTTTGATTTTGAGAATCTTTTTGATAAGAATGCCGGATTTGTCCTGACGGCCAATATGAAAAATGTAACCTCCAGTTATTACGAATTAAGGGCCTTGATGCCCAATATTTTGGATGTGCTGCCCTCTTCCATACAGCGATTGGGGCAGTTTACCGTAAGGGGTGATGCCGTAATAACAGAGTCCTCCATCAATACCAAGGCCAATATAAATACCCTGATAGGCAGTAGTTATGTGGATTTGGAACTTACCGATATTGATCATATAGACGATGCCTCGTACAAAGGTTTTGTCTCTTTGATAGACTTTGACCTAGGCAAACTAATTGAAAGTAAGGATGTAGGTATTACCAATCTGGATTTTAACGTAGAGGGCAAGGGTGTGGTGATGGAGTTCCTGAATACCGAAGTGATTGGGGAGGTATATTCGTTGCGGTTTAATGGGTACGACTACAACGATATAAAGGTGTCCGGAATCTTAAAAGAACAGCTTTTTGATGGCTCCCTGTATTGTTCGGACGAGAACATAAAGTTTAGTTTTAAGGGATTGGCAGATTTTGGAGAAAATAGGAACAACTTTAACTTTATAGCATCGGTGGATTATGCCGATCTAAGGAAATTGAATTTCATAAAGGATAGTGTATCCATCTTTAAGGGAGATGTAAACATGGATATCACGGGCAATTCCCTGGATAATATTAGGGGAGATGTAAAGTTTTCAAAAACAAATTATCAGAATAAGAACGATACCTACTACTTTGAGGATTTTAAGGTATCCTCCACCTTTGAAAATGATAGTACCCGAATCATTGATATAAATTCACCGGATATCATCACTGGATATTTAAAAGGTAATTTTATGGTTAGGGAATTGGGGCAACTGCTGCAAAACTCATTGGGAAGTATCTATACCAATTACAAACCTTTCCAAATATCCGAAAACCAAAGGCTGGCATTCAATTTTAAGATTTACAACAAAATAGTGGATGTGTTCTTTCCCGAGGTTAAATTTGACCCCAATACCTTTATAAAGGGAAATATAATTGCAGATGAAGGTGACTTTAAGCTTACGTTTAAATCCCCTAGTATTGTTGCATACGGCAATGAGCTGGATAGTATAGATGTTAAGGTAGACAATAAAAACCCACTTTTTAATACCTATGTTTCTATAGGGGATCTGGCTACGCCCTATTACGATGTAAAAGACTTTAATCTCATCAACACCACTTTAAAGGACACCTTGTTCTTTAGGACAGAATTTAAAGGGGGGAGCGAATACAACGACAGTTATAACTTAAATTTTTACCACACTTTTACTAAGGAGAACAAGTCGGTCATAGGTCTTAAAACCTCCGATATCAGTTTTAAAGGGAACAAATGGATCCTAAATAAAGACGGGAATACGAAAAATAAGGTGGTTCTAAATAAAACTTTGGACAGTATAACCATAGAGGAGATTGTGATGAACAATAGCGAAGAAGAACGTATTAGGCTTCGGGGACAGTTGGCAGATTCTACCTATAAGGATATTGAGCTGCAGTTTAAAATTGTTTCACTTAACAAAATAACTCCGACTATAGACAGTCTAAAACTGCATGGGGAGGTCAACGGAACCTTGAATGTTCTGCAAAAAAACAATATATATCTGCCTTCTTCCAATCTGAGTATAGGCGATTTTGGGATAAATGGCACCACCTTGGGCGACCTTTCCATTGGGATTGTGGGTAATAGGGATCTGACGGATTTTGTGGTGAATTCATCCATAGTGGATCAGGCAGGGGAAAAGTTCAGTGTGGTGGGCAATATCTCCAACAGGGAGGAGATTCCCCAGGCCAACCTTATAGTGGATTTCAATAAATTTAACCTGGAACCTTTTAGTCCCTTGGGAGAAGGTGTCATAACCAATATAAGGGGGCAACTTCAGGGCAGCGCCATCATAAAGGGGCCGGTAAACAACCCCAATATGAGCGGGGTACTTAGCTTAAATGAAGCAGGTATTGCCATACCATATCTTAATGTAGATTATAGCTTTGCTCCCTATTCCAGGGTGCGATTAACTGGGCAATCTTTCAATTTTCAAGAAATAAAGCTTACCGATATTGCCATGAATACCAAGGCTACACTGGACGGCAGTATAACCCATAGTTTTTTTAAGGACTGGAGTTTGGATTTGGATGTGGATACCAATAACGACCGGTTTTTAATCCTGAACACCCCCTTTGAGGAAGAGGTTCTGTATTATGGAACGGGATATTTAAATGGTACCGGGGAGATCTTTGGTCCAACAAATGCCCTTACCATTAATGTAGACGGGGCTACGGCAAAGGGAACTTCCCTTAAAATACCCATTAGTGATGTGGCCAGCGTGGGCGATTTTTCCTTTATAAATTTTGTGGATAAGATGGTAGAGGAAGAAGATAAGGAACAACGGGTACTAAAAGAAGTAGAGGGTCTGGAGTTGGCCTTTAACCTGGATGTTACCCCAGATGCGGAAGTTGAAATAGTGGTGGACACCAAAACCGGAAGCTCCTTAAAAGGTACGGGTGCTGGTATCTTGTTTATTGAGATCAACACCAATGGAAAATTTAATATGTATGGTGATTTTGTAGTGGTCACCGGGCAGTTTCATTATAAGTTTGGAGGGGTGGTGGACAAGACCTTTAAGGTGAGGCCTGGAGGTAACATTACCTGGGAAAAGGAACCCTTGGCGGCCCAGTTAAATATGGAAGCCGTGTATTCACTATATGCCAACCCTGCGCCCTTGTTGGATAATTCAGGATATACCAGGCGTATTCCAACAGATGTGGTGGTACGGTTGACAGGGGAGCTGCAGAGTCCGGTCATAGATTGGAGTATCGATTTCCCGGGCACTACTTCCATTGTAAAGTCCGAGCTTGAATATAGGTTACAGGATCCTACTATTGCCGAAAAAAATGCCTTGTTTTTATTGGCACAGGGTTCATTTGTAAATGAGCAGACCGGCATAAATCAGCAAGCCGTAACAGGGAATTTACTACAATCGGCCTCGGGTATCCTTAATTCACTTTTGGCCGGTGACAACGATAAACTAAATTTAGGGCTTTCCTATGAACAGGGTATACTGGATAGAAGTACCGATATACAGACCGAGAATAGGATAGGGGTAACATTATCTACCCAGCTTAGTGATAGGGTCTTGCTCAACGGCAGGGTAGGGGTGCCGGTAGGAGGGGTGTCCGAAACTGTAGTTGCAGGGGATGTAGAGGTGCAGATACTTTTAAACGAAGAAGGTACCCTAAGTGCAAAAATCTTTAATAGGGAGAACGAAATTCAACAAATTTTAACAGACCAGCAAGGCTATACCCAGGGAGTAGGGCTTTCATATCAAGTGGATTTTAATAGTTTTAAACAACTTTTGCGTAAAATATTGGGCAGGAACCAATAGGTGGTTTAAGGGGTTTTTGGGCTGATTTTTGGTTTTTTTAGGCTACTTGAGTGTTAATAAATGTTTATGTATTTAACATTTTTCAACAAAATTTTGAACGAAAACGTTTTAGTGGTTCCCCTATTCTCAAATTAAAGCTAAAGTGGGGGATTAATTGGATAAAGTTTGCTAGTTTTGCTTTTTCAAAAAAATTAATGGCTTCAGAAATAAAAAGAATTGGTGTTTTTACATCAGGAGGGGATTCACCTGGGATGAATGCTGCTATTAGGGCAGTAGTGCGGACATGTGCCTATTTAAAGGTTGAATGTGTTGGTATCTATAGAGGATATGAAGGCATGATCGAAGGTGATTTTAAAGTAATGGACGCGCGTAGCGTTAACAATATTATTAATAAGGGAGGTACAATCCTTAAATCGGCACGTTGCTTGTCGTTTAAAACCGAGGAAGGTCGTCAGCAGGCTTATAACCAGTTGAAGACCGCTGGTATTGATGCCTTTGTGGTCATAGGTGGTGACGGTAGTTTTACGGGGGCGCTGGCCTTTAATAAACAATTTAATTTTCCGGTAATCGGGATTCCTGGGACCATTGATAACGATATCTTTGGAACTACCTATACCTTGGGGTTTGATACGGCCCTTAATACGGCAGTGGAATGTATAGATAAGATAAGGGATACCGCCAGTTCCCACAACCGTTTGTTTTTCGTTGAGGTTATGGGTCGCGATGTGGGCCATATAGCCCTGAATGCAGGTGTAGGTGCTGGGGCGGAAGAGATCCTTATTCCGGAGGAAAATCTGGGTCTGGAGAGATTATTGGAGTCCTTAAAACGCAGTAAGGAATCCGGAAAATCGTCCAGTATAGTAGTAGTGGCCGAGGGGGATAAAACAGGTAAGAATGTTTTTGAACTTAAGGAATATGTAGAAGAACACCTGCCTATTTACGATGTGCGTGTGTCCGTTTTGGGACATATGCAAAGAGGCGGGGCGCCATCTTGCTTTGACCGGGTTCTGGCAAGTAGAATGGGCGTAAAGGCAGTTGAGGCCTTGTTGGATGGAAAAACGAACCTGATGGTTGGGATACAGGATAATACCATAACCCTGACACCGATCAATAAGGCGATAAAAGGACATACAAAAATTGATAAGGAGCTTATGAGGGTTTCCGATATCATG
>CAXAVP010000306.1:0-4817 GCA_963972175.1 uncultured Arenibacter sp. | reverse complement strand
CCCGACCCTTGATTATTAATTCAATTTTTCTGCTAGGTTATTCCTAAGCGGGTGCAAATATAATATTTCTTTTTATGTGGTAATCAAATAATTGTATTAAAATTTAATTTTCCCGAATTATTCCTGCTCCCTGGTCCATATAATGATGTAAAACCGTGGTGTCTAGCGCTTTTTGTTGGCCTGAAACTCTTTGCGGGCTACGTTGATAACTCCTAATAAAAGCTCTTTCCCTCTAAGCTGTATTTCTTTATTTTTACAACTTCAAACCCCATGACTTAAAGCCGCGCTATGTACCTTATTTTTGATACGGAAACCACAGGATTGCCAAAACGTTGGGATGCCCCTTACACGGATACGGACAACTGGCCACGTTGCATTCAAATCGCCTGGCAGTTGCATGACGATATGGGGAGGGTTATAGAGAGTCAGGACTATTTGGTGAAGCCAGACGGTTTTAATATCCCTTATGATGCCGAACAGATTCACGGTATCTCTACGGAATTGGCAGAGCAGGATGGAGTTCCTATTGGCGAGGTGTTGGAGAAATTCAATGCGGCCCTGTCCAGGACAAAGTTTGTGGTGGGCCAAAATGTTGGGTTCGACCTTAATATAATGGGGGCGGAATT
Organism: uncultured Arenibacter sp.; assembly: GCA_963972175.1. Lineage (GTDB taxonomy): Bacteria > Bacteroidota > Bacteroidia > Flavobacteriales > Flavobacteriaceae > Arenibacter. Next base: position 4,191 of record CAXAVP010000306.1, on the reverse strand, counting down.
CCATAGATATGAGGTAGAAAATAGCCTGCAGGAATTACCAGTTCTGGATACTTGTACAGAGCATACGGCCCAATTGTGCCAGATTCCTGGTGGCCGGGGAGGTAAGTTTAAGTTGCCAACCTTGACGGAACTGCACCAATACCTATTTGGGGAGCCATTTGGGGAAGCCCACAATGCCACGGCCGATGTGGAGGCCACTACACGTTGCTTCTTGGAACTGGTACGTAGAAGGGAGTATACGGAAGAACAGTTGGATGTTGGTCCGGATTACTTTAAGAACTTTTCCGAAGCCAACCCCCAGGAGATCCAGCTGATCGGTTTAAAGCATATCAACCTAAAAAAAGCCTCCAAAAAAATAGCCGACGCCCTTTGGGAGAAGGATACCGGAGGTATTTCCAAGGAAGAGATCAAGGAAAATCTGGCGACCCTGGAAACGGCGAATTTTGCCCACCTGCACAACCATACGCAGTTTTCCATTCTACAGTCTACCATGAGTATCCCTGCCTTGATTTCGGCTACAGCAAAGGCCAAAATGCAGGCAGTTGCCATGACAGATCATGCCAATATGATGGGAGCCTTTCATTTTGTAAATGGGGTCATTAATCATAATAATGGTGTTGTGGCCAGGAATGAGGAGAATTTAAAACGCTACGAGGCTACCAAAAATGGAACCCTGGAAGAAGGGCAGGAGCCTTTGGAGGAACTTCCTGAACCGGAGGTGGAGATTACCCCCATTATTGGTTGTGAATTTCAGGTGTGCGAGGACCATACCAATAAGTCGCAAAAAGACAATGGGTATCAAATAGTAATGTTGGCCAAGAACAAAAGAGGGTATCTAAACCTGGCCAAGATGTCGTCTATAGCCTTTGTGGACGGAAAGTACTACGTTCCCCGTATCGATAAAAAGATTGTTGAGCAATATAAGGAGGATGTGATTGTGCTTACCGGGAACCTCTATGGTGAAGTGCCCAGTAAGGTGTTGAACGTTGGGGAAAATCAGGCAGAGGAAGCCCTGCTCTGGTGGAAGGAGACCTTTGGCGATGATCTGTACATAGAGATCATGAGGCACGGTCAGGAAGATGAAGACCGCGTAAATCAGGTATTGCTAAAGTTTGCTCAAAAACACAATGTAAAGTTGGTGGCAACCAACAACACTTATTACCAGGAAAAGGCCGATGCCCACGCCCACGACATTTTACTTTGTGTTAAGGATGGGGAAAAACAGGCCACGCCAATTGGTCGTGGTCGTGGATACAGGTATGGTTTGCCCAATCAGGAGTATTACTTTAAGTCCTCGGAGGAAATGAAGGAACTCTTTAAGGATATTCCGGAGGCCATTACCAACATTCAGGAAATAATAGACAAGGTGGAAACCTTTACCTTGGCGCGGGATGTACTATTGCCGGCCTTTGATATTCCAGAGGAATTCCAGTTTGAGGAGGATAAACTGGATGGTGGGAAACGAGGGGAAAATAAATACTTGCGCCATATTACCTATGAGGGCGCCAAAAAAAGATATGGCGAGATTACCCCTGAAATAGATGAGCGACTGGATTTTGAGCTCAAGGTAATTGAGAAGACAGGTTATCCGGGTTACTTTTTGATCGTGGAGGATTTTATCAGGGCGGCACGTGATATGGATGTGTCCGTGGGCCCAGGCCGTGGGTCGGCTGCAGGTTCTGCCGTTGCCTATTGTTTATGGATTACCAATTTGGATCCCATTGAGTACGACCTCCTTTTTGAGCGTTTCCTAAATCCGGACCGGGTTTCCATGCCCGATATTGATATTGATTTTGACGACGAAGGTCGTGGGCGGGTAATGGACTATGTTATAGATAAATATGGCGCCAACCAGGTGGCCCAGATCATCACCTATGGTACAATGGCTGCCAAATCCTCTATTCGGGATACGGCAAGGGCCTTGGACCTGCCCTTGGGCGATGCAGATCGTATGGCAAAGCTGATTCCCAATATGTCCAAGCTTAAAAAAATTATTGGGGTAGATGAAAAAAAATTAAAGGAAAAATTCAATAGCGAGGAAATTGCGAAGATTAACGAGCTGTTGGCTATTTCCGAAGGGGATGATCTGGAATCAGAGACCCTTAACCAGGCCTATGTATTGGAGGGATCGGTTAGAAATACGGGGATCCATGCCTGTGGGGTGATCATTACCCCCGATGATATTACCAAGTTTGTCCCGGTGGCATTGGCCAAGGATTCCGATATGTACTGTACCCAGTTTGATAACTCGGTAGTGGAGAGTGCAGGCCTGCTTAAAATGGATTTCTTGGGGTTGAAAACCCTTACCTTGATCAAGGATACGGTTAAAATTGTAAAGGCCAAACACGGTATAGAACTGGATCCGGAGAATTTTCCGTTGGATGATCAAAAGACCTATGAGCTGTTCCAGCGTGGGGAAACGGTTGGGGTGTTCCAGTATGAATCTCCCGGAATGCAGAAACATATGAGGTCCCTAAAGCCCACGGTTTTTGCCGATTTGATTGCCATGAACGCCTTGTATAGGCCCGGGCCCATGGAATATATACCCAGTTTTATTGCCCGTAAACACGGTACGGAAGAGATAGTATATGACCTGGAAGCCTGTGAGGAGTATTTGGCGGAAACCTACGGTATTACGGTGTATCAGGAGCAGGTGATGCTACTGTCCCAAAAGCTGGCAGATTTTACAAAGGGTGAGGCCGATGTACTGCGTAAGGCAATGGGTAAAAAACAAAAGCATGTCCTGGATAAGATGAAGCCGAAGTTTATTGAACAGGCTTCCAAAAAAGGACATGCAGTAGATAAGTTAGAAAAGATCTGGAAGGATTGGGAGGCCTTTGCCGCCTATGCATTTAACAAGTCGCACTCTACCTGCTACGCATGGATTGCCTACCAGACCGCTTATTGTAAGGCCCATTACCCAGCTGAATATATGGCTGCGGTACTGTCTAACAATATGAACGATATAAAACAGGTAACCTTCTTTATGGAGGAATGTAAGCGGATGGGGTTGGACGTTTTGGGCCCAGACGTTAATGAATCCTATTACAAGTTTGCTGTTAACGATGCCGGTGCGGTACGTTTTGGAATGGGCGCCATTAAAGGTGTAGGCCGTGGTGCGGTAGAAACTATTGTGGAGAATAGAAAGGAAGGTGGTCCTTTTAAATCCGTTTTTGATCTGGCCAAGCGAATAGACCTGAGGGCGGCCAATAAAAAAGCCTTTGAAAATTTGGCGGTAGCCGGTGGTTTCGATTCTTTTGGGGATACCCATAGGGCTCAATATTTTTATGAGGAAGGGGATGGAATTACCTTCTTGGAAAAGGCCATGAAATACGGTGCCAAATTTCAAGAGAACGAAAACTCCTCGCAGGTGAGTCTGTTTGGGGAAGCCAGTGAGGTGCAGATACCGGAGCCCGTGGTGCCACCCTGTGAGGAATGGGGGACCATGGAGAAGCTACGCCGGGAAAAGGAAGTGGTGGGGATTTATATTTCCGGACATCCATTGGACGATTTTAAAGCAGAAATAAAGGCTTTCTGCAATGCCAGCCTTTCCAATTTAAACGATTTGGAGGCCATTGTAAACAGGGAGGTTTCCTTTGCTGGGGTAATTACCGATGTGCAGCATAGGGTTTCTAAAAATGGAAAGGGTTGGGCCATGTTTACCATGGAGGACTATACCGATTCCTTTGAGTTTAGAATGTTTGGGGAAGAGTATCTGAAATACCGTCATTTCCTAATGATCAATTCGTTCGCATATGTCAAGGTGTTTATACGTGAAGGATGGGTAAATCGGGATACCGGTAAAAGGGGAGATCCCAGAATGCAGTTCAATATGATCATGATGCTGCAGGATGTTATGGAAACCTTTGCGAAAAAACTCACAATTAAATTGGATATAGCCCAGTTAAGGGAAGAGAATATTCTGGAATTAAAGGATACTTTGGTATCACATCAGGGCAATCATCCTCTCAGTTTTGTTGTATATGAGATGGAGGAACAGATAAAGGTAAACATGACCAGTAGAAAGCAAAAGATCCATATATCCAGTGAACTACTCCAAGAACTCAATAAGCAAGACGTGCTATATAAGTTAAACTAAGGGTTAAGGGATGTTAAATAATATAAGGTCCATACCCCCGTTATTATAGTAGAATAGGATTTGTCAATATTACCATAACTAAAACGAATATA
>CAXAVP010000305.1:0-4874 GCA_963972175.1 uncultured Arenibacter sp. | reverse complement strand
TCCTTGTAAATAACAAAGGATAAAAGTTATTCCCTAAATTATCATTAGGTGTCTCTTGGTTTGTATTTCCCATAAGCATCAAACAATTATATATAGCAGTTTATTTTCCATTTTTTAATGGGAGTAGTTACTATATACGTACACCTAGTGTACTATTTAGTAAATAGGGCAGCAGGTTTAGAAGGGGTAAATAAGTTATGGATATTAGGATAAAAACATTTCAGGAACTGGAGACAATGGAACTTTACAATATACTACAGTTGAGAAGTGAGGTTTTTGTTGTGGAGCAGAATTGTGTCTATCAGGATTTGGATGGTAAGGATAAAATGGCTTATCATGTTATAGGTAGTAAAAACGACAGAGTAGTGGCCTATACCCGTATTTTTAAACCAGGGGATTATTTTAAGGAAGCCAGTATTGGTAGGGTAGTAGTACTAAATACAGAACGGCATTTTGGTTATGGCCTAGATATTATGAAGGCTTCTATCCAATTTATAAGAATCAGCTTTGGTAATTTGCCCATTCACCTTTCTGCTCAAAAATACCTGATAAAATTTTATTCCTCCCTGGGTTTTGAGACCATAGGCGAGGAATATTTGGAAGATGGCATTCCACATATTGGTATGAAAATGAATTAGGTAGGTCCTATAAAAAAAACGAGCTGATTATGCAGCTCTAAAACAATTGGATATTTTTTGTTTTGTTTAAATTTTAATAGGTGTCTTGTCACTTAGATTAATGTCTTCCAACATATTGTCCGTAAACTTATAATGACCTTTGGTAGTGATAATTCTAAAACGATTGGAATTCATTCGGCTCAGGGTATCCAAAAACAACCATTTTGATTTGAGCAATAATGGTCTTTCAGACTTCAGACTAATTTCAAAATAGTACTTTTTACCATTTTTAAGAGCCACAATATCCGGAGTAATTTTAGTATCACTACCTTTTTTCAAATAAGATTTTGGGCAATCATAACCGTCTATATCCGCCTTGATTTTTTCAAAACCGTGCGCTTCCAAATGGGTGATGGACTTTTTAATAAACTCCTCGTTTGCTGTTTTTTCAATTTTTATCATAATCGTAAATTAGTTAAAAAATCGATAAAATGCAAATTTATACGCTGATTAACAGTAGTTTAAGTGGAATTTAACAAAAATATGCCATTTTAAATATTCTTCTGTTACCATTAATATTTCCTGTAAAGTCCTATCATGTATAGAAGTAGCTATTAAAAGGTGTAGAGGTGGGTATATATTTCTTTGGAGACTCAATACCCTTCTTGTTCTTTAGATTTCCTAACTTTTGTTATAACCAATGCCAATGTTCCTTCAATATGGGTTGGGAAGTGGGGGACAATCCTTTATTTTTTTATAATTTTCCATTTTACAAAAAGGAAAACAATAAGATTTTTTAAAAAAACGTTGGATGAATAGATATATAAAGACATGGAGTTTATTTTTGAGCATGGGGTTCATTATTTTAACTTCCTGTGAATCAAAGGAAAGCTTGGATCAAAGTATTTCAAAAACACTTTTGGAACAGACCAAACAAGAATTTGCTCCGGATAAAAGGGTGGCTTTATTGGATTTGGAGATTGAAAAGCAGGCCGGAAAAATCGTGGTCAAGGGGGAATCCAATCTGCCAAAAGCAGTTGCCGCTTTTAAGAAGCGTATGGCCGCTGAGAATATTACATTTATAGATAGTATTCAACTATTGCCATCTGCAGAATTAAATGGTTTTACACAGGGTCTTATTACCTTATCCGTGGCGAATTTAAGATCTAAACCGGCCCATTCCTCTGAGTTGGTAACCCAGGCTACCTTAGGGACCCCTGTTACTATTTATAAGGAAGAGAATAATTGGTATTTGATACAAACCCCTGATCGCTATTTATCATGGGTAGATCGCGGAGGTATAACGCCTATATCAGAACAAGGATACAAGGAATGGAAGGCAACCCAAAAAGTGATTTATACCCATACCATAGGACATGCCTATACGCAACCCAGTAGGGATTCCCAAGTAGTTTCGGATATGGTTGCTGGAGGTGTTTTGGAATTTTTGGGAGAAGAAAAAGAATTTTACAAAATTGGCTTTCCAGATGGTAGACAGGCATTTGTAGATAAGGGGGAATCCCAGGAATACGATAGTTGGTTGGCCGCTTTGCAACCTAGTCGGGAATCCTTGATATCTACTTCCAAAACCTTAATGGGAGTCCCTTATCTATGGGGAGGAACTTCTACCAAAGGGGTAGATTGTAGTGGTTTTACCAAAACTATTTACTTTTTAAACGGAATTGTGCTGCCCCGTGATGCTTCTCAACAAGTACATACTGGAAAACAGATAGATGAGGTTAAGGAGTTTGATAAATTGGTTCCAGGGGATTTGTTGTTTTTTGGTAAGCCAGCGACCGAAACAAGCAAAGAACGAGTAGTCCACGTTGGGATGTGGATAGGAAACAATGAATTTATACATTCTGCGGGACGGGTACATATAAGCAGTGTGGACAAAAATGCCGATAATTTTGACGAATACAATTATAATAGGTATTTGCGTGCCAACCGTTATCTACATGAGCCTATGGACGGACTAATAGAACTCGCAAAGAACCCTGTCTTTAAGGATTAATACAGGTATTATTTAAGATCAACGGACAAAATATAATTGTCCGCAGTCATGAAGAACTTTTTTTCATCATTGTTAAAGGCACAATTGGCGGTAGCTTGGCCGGTATGAATTCTGGCCAAGGGTTTTCCACTTGGATCTATAATCCATATTCCGCCAGGACCGGATGCAAATAAGATTCCCTGTCGGTTAACCTTTAATCCGTCAGGTAGTCCCTGCTGTCCTTTCTTTCCAATAAGTTGGGTCACATCAAGGAAGAGTTCTCTCTGGCTTAGCTTTCCGGGTTCTAAAATGGTGTATTGGTACCAAGCTGCTTGAGCCGGATCGGAATTGGCTACATATAACTTGCTTCCATCTGGCGATAATCCAATGCCATTGGGACGGCTAAGGCTGTCCAATACCACCAATTCCCCACTGGTCAACAAGCAATATATACCTTGAAAGGATAGTTCCTTATTGGGATCATCCATTTTACCCGGTAGACCATATGGAGGATCGGTAAAATACAGGTTACCCAATTTGTCCAGGACTCCATCATTGGGACTGTTAAATCTTTTTCCCTTATAGGAGGATACCATTACCTTAAAATCTGGTGTTGGGGCATCCAAGGGGGCATTCATTTTGGCAATTTGCCTATTTCCATGTTGCATCAAAATCAATTCTCCTTGTTTGTTTAAAAGGAGTCCGTTAGATCCTGGCTCATCCCCTTTAAAATCTTTGCCAGAAAATCCTGAGGGGTGCAAATAGGTAGAGGTATCCTTATTGGCATCCAGCTTATAGATCTTGTTGCGGGGTATGTCTGAAAACAACAAATACGGGCCTTGCTGTATCCAGAGCGGTCCTTCGGTCCATTCAAAGCCGCTTGCCAATACCTCAATTTCAGAATTTGGGTCGATAATTTCCAGCGCTTTTTCATCTAAAATTTCGATGGAAAAATTAGTGGCGATATCAGCTTTGTTGTTTAATGTTTTTTTATCGGAATCCTTACATGCCCCTACTAAAAGAGCAGTGCCAACAAGTGTGTAAATAATTTTTTTCATTTTAAACCAATATTTTGGAAAGAATGGTGATTATAATCATGGAAGTTACACCAAAAACAAACGTTCCTGCAGATTGTATTTGATATCCTTGTTTTACATTCATTCCCGTCAGCTGGGTAAGTACCCAAAAAAAACTGTCGTTTACGTGCGAGACTACAGAGGCGCCCGCACCAATAGATAAAACGGTCAAGGTAGCCATCAACGGATCGTTTAATCCCAAAGAACCCATCAATGGAGCTATAATAGAGGCGGTGGTGACCAGGGCCACCGTGGAAGATCCTTGGGTAGTTTTTAGGCAGGCGGCCAATAAAAAAGGAAGAAATAGTCCCAATTGCATGCCTGTGAATTCTGAAGTGATGGTATCGGCAATCCCCGAATTTTGTAACATTCTACCAAAAATACCTCCTGCACCGGTGATAAAAATGATGGGGGCGGCTTCCCGTAAGGACTCTCCAAACCAGCCCGTGGCAGAGAATATTTTTTCATCCAACTTTTTGGGTAGTACCAAGGACAGTAGTACACCAACCAAAAGAGCTATGACCGGAGTTCCCAAAAAGGATATTAGCGTTTTAAAAAGAGAGGGCCCAAAGGTAAATTCCGGGTAATCCATAATAGATTTACAGACTATCAATAGAATAGGTATTACAATGGCCAGAAGGGATTTCCATAGGGCCGGTTTTTCATGTTTGGTAACAACTGCCTCCAATTCTATGGGCAGGTCTATACGGGAGGCTATTTTAGTGGCAAAGAAATAGCAGGCTATCAAGGAAATACTACTTACCAATATTCCATAGATCATGACACTCCCTAAATCTGCTTCCAAAATCCCTGCTGCCGCAATGGGTCCCGGGGTAGGTGGTACCATGGTATGTGAAGCGGTTAATCCCAAGGCCAATGCAGCCGTGGTACCGGCAAAGGACACGCCTGCCTTTTTGGAAAGTACCTTGTTCAATGGATTCATAATTAACAGGGCACTGTCGGCAAATACGGGAACAGAAAGGATGTATCCAGTAATCAACATTGCTAAATGGATGGATTTGGATCCAATGACTGCCAGAATTTTGGAAGCGATGACAAAGGCACCGCCCGACTTTTCCAAAACCTTTCCAATGGTAACCCCAAAGAGAATAATGAGCCCTATTTTCCCCATAATATCACCAAAACCGTTATTTACGGCATTGATAATGGTATTGATATCCATACCCG
>CAXAVP010000304.1:0-4900 GCA_963972175.1 uncultured Arenibacter sp. | reverse complement strand
ATTGTGGTGGAACATGACGAGGATATTATGAAGGCTGCCGATGAGGTAATAGATATTGGCCCCGAGGCCGGTACCCATGGTGGTGAAGTAGTGGCCCATGGCACCTTAAATGATATCTTAAAATCCAAGTCCCTCACCGCAGCCTACCTCAATGGCAGTATGGAAATTGTCATACCCAAAACAAGACGTCCATTTAAACAGTATATAGAAATAAAGGGGGCACGGGAGAATAACCTAAAAAATATTGATGTTACCTTTCCGTTAAACGTATTAACCGTCATAACCGGGGTTTCCGGTAGTGGCAAGAGCACATTGGTGAAAAAACTCCTTTACCCCATAATGCTCAAGGAATTGGGTGGCTATGGGGAAAAGGCTGGACAGTTCAGCTCTATGGAAGGTAAATTCCAGTCCTTAAAGCATATAGAATATGTAGACCAAAACCCCATTGGGCGCTCTTCCCGCTCCAATCCGGTTACCTATATAAAGGCCTATGACGATATCCGAAATTTGTTTGCCTCCCAAAAGCTGAGTAAACTCCGTGGGTATAAGGCCAAGCACTTTTCCTTTAATGTAGATGGAGGGCGTTGTGAGAAATGTAAGGGAGAAGGTGAAATCACCGTAGAAATGCAGTTTATGGCCGATGTACACCTTGAATGTGAAACCTGCAAGGGAAAAAGATTTAAAAAAGAAGTGCTGGAAGTGCATTTTGAAGACGCCAATATAGATGATCTCCTTAGCATGACCATAGATGATGCGGTTGCTTTCTTTGAAAAATACAATCAGTCCAAAATAGTCAACAAACTAAAACCACTTCAGGACGTGGGTCTAGGCTACGTTACCTTAGGGCAATCCTCCTCTACCCTTTCCGGAGGAGAGGCACAGCGAATAAAGTTAGCCTCCTTTTTGGTCAAAGGAAATACAAAGGACAAAGCCCTTTTTATTTTTGATGAACCTACTACCGGCCTGCATTTCCATGACATCAATAAACTGCTAAAATCCTTTAATGCCTTGATTGCCAAAGGCCATTCAATCATTGTAATTGAGCACAATATAGATCTTATCAAATGTGCCGATTATATTATCGACCTAGGTTTAGAGGGAGGAAACAAAGGAGGGCAGCTCATTGTACAGGGAACTCCTGAAGCTGTATCCAAGAACAAAACCTCTTATACGGCAAGGTACCTAAAGGAAAAACTGCCTAATTAAATAAGTAGGGATCTTTAGCATTTAGTTTTATTACTTCCTAACCTAGTGCCAAGACCCTGAGTTGCACCCAAAAGCAAATAAAGGCTATGCCCAATTTCCATTGGGCATAGCCTTTATTCCTCCTCCTCTCAGTATCCTAATTTAACACTCCAGGATCTCTAATATATTTCTCTTTTCCCTATAATTTTGCTTCTTCCATAAAAAATACTTTTGGATGTTATTTTACAAAATTCTGATAATTAACAACTTATGGTCGATCTTGTTTTTTTGGCATGCTGTTTGGTATATACTAACCGAATGTAAATAGTTACATTTTTAATTAAAACCTTATAACATGAGAAAATTTACAATTCTTTTAGCAGCGTTTATATTTGGAACCTCTGCTACCATCGCCTCATCAACAGAAGATAAGGTTGCAATAACCACGACTTATAGATACGATAATTCATTTATATTTGTTGAAGACGGTGTTACGTTTTCGGTATACCCCGATGGGGAATTCGATTTTTACATAGATGACAGGGTGGGCATACATGCAAATGTGAATCTTGGCCGTACCAATATTACTTTTAATTCCGGTTACGACTATAACCCCTATGTGCAATATGACGATTACGGAGCCGTAATCCAAGTAGAAAACATCCCTATCTATTATGATTATTATGGTCGTGTATCCCAAATTGGAGATGTAAACATCAACTATAACCGAGGTAGGGTATCCAGACTTGGTGGACTATACGTTTATTACGACCATAGAGGCTACTTTAGCCATCATAGGGGATTTATTAATGTCTACAACAGACATTATGTACACAGACCCTTCCATCGCTATTTTGCGAGACCTGCATTGGGCTTTAACTTGGTTTTTAACAAACCTTATAGAAGATATTACAGCCCAGTTAGGTACACCTATTACAGACCTTACCACCGCAATACCCGTAGGGCATATGCTAAAATAGGCCATCATTACAAGTACAATAAAGTCCATGACAAAAGGAGGTCTATATATAGGAACGATAAAAGGGTTGCCGTGAGGAACAAAAACCTTAGATCTAACAGAAGTGCCGCATCTAGACATGATGGATTAAGGAACAATAATAGAGCAGTATCTAAAAATATTGCCACCCGTTCCAACTATCAAGGCAATAAGAAAATAAACCGAAGCAGTGCGATAAGAAAGAATTCATCCGCAGTTCGAAACAATAGAACAGTTAGTAAGACCAGCGGACTGCGTTCCAACAGCAATGGAAACCGTACGGTGACACGAAATACAACAATTAAAAAGGGTCCAAGGGATAAAACAATTTCCAGAAGTACTACGGTTAGATCCAATAATAATGGTAACGGACAAAAATCCATTAGCAGAACCACTACCACCAGGAGTAAGAGTGCTCTGGGAAATATGGTAAAAAGGTCTAGGACCGTAACCAGCAGACCTGCCCACAGCAGCAGGACCTCAACTAAGAAAGATTACCAAAGAAGTCCAAGAAACACTGCTGTAAGAAGTAGTTCGGTAAAAAGAAGTTCCAATGGTTCAGCTGTAAGGAAAACTGCTGTTAAACGACAAAATGTAAAACCTACAAGGTCGGTGGCAAGATCATCTGCCAATAGTGCAAGAAATAAATCGACAACGTCTTCTAGCAGAAGATACAGAGTTCAATAAAGATAGTTTTTAGGTTGGTTAGTTGTTTAGCCCCGTAGCGAATTCGTTCCTACGGGGTTTTACTTTTTAGCCCCTCTGTTGCCAAAAATCTTTCCTAAATAATGTGATATAGCTCCATTTACATCTTCCGAAATCCTAAAACGGTACAGGATAAAAGCATAGCTAATTACTATCAAAACACTTTTAAACACTATATTGATTATTGGGTGAAAGGGCAAGACTACAAAATAGAATAGTCCGGATAGTAGTACAAGCAATGCCATCACCTTTATGGTTTCTTTGGTTATTGGCTGAATGGAAAACTTAAGTTGTACGTAAACCAACTTTGTGGTATTGTATATAAAAAATGCCAAAAAGCTTGCAATGGCCGCCCCATCCAAACCATATTGCGGAATTAACCAAAGATTAAGTAGAATGGTAAGTATAGCCAGCGCTACCCCCATCAGCAATAAAGTGCGATAAAAATCCGAATTGTAAAGGATAGCATTGTTATTTCCCAACAGGGCGTCATAGACCTTGGCCAATCCGATAATAAAGACAATTACATACCCACCACGATAGGAATCGGGCAACATAAGATATAGGTCTGCCAAATTCAATATAATTAGGATAAAAATAAGCCCGGAAACAATCAGCAATGTTAGGGAGCTTTTTTGATAAAGCCTTTTTAGGGCCTTCATATCATTTTTGTGCAGTATTTCTGCTGTTAATGGATAGGTTATATTATGCATGGACCGTGAGGGAACGGCGATGACCGTGGCAATATAACCGGCAACACTGTAATAAGCTACATTTTCAATCTCTATAAACTGATTGATCATTACCTTATCTACCTCAAGCAGTACAATGGCGGCCGACCCTCCCAAAATAATAAGGGCACTGTAATTAACAATCTCCCTAGTATTACCAGGCCAATTAAAATTAAACCTTAGTTGCTGCAACCTTAACGCATATACTTGCATTATAAGGGTCCTAAGCAGGTACATCCCTACCAGGGCATTTAAAAAAGTAAGTACCGAAATGAATTTTAAATACACCATAAAAAGCAACAGGGCCACTACTAACCTACTGAATACCTCCTTCATAAAATTTCCGAAAACCGACTTCATTTGAACTTTGGCCCAAGCGTAGAAGACTTCAAAATAAGCCATTGCTACCCCAATAATAAATATATGCCAAACATAGCCTTTTACTATAGGGTTCTCTCTTGATAAAAAACTCCCTATTGCCTCATTGGCCATATACGAAACAATCCCTATAGGCACAATAAGGACTAGGGGCAATAATAACATTAATGTCAAAAATGCATCCTTACTCCTGTGTTGCTGAAAACCGGAAAAATATTTGACCAAGGTATTGGGTATCCCAAATGCCAATATCGGCATTAGGACTGCGGAAGCAGAAAGAATCACATTGACCAAGCCGAAGTATTCATCTGTTAAAAAACGCGTATATAGAAATAGTAGGTTTAGTCCTCCAATCACAAAACCACCATAAGTGATCAGCGTATTGTTTAAAGATTGTTTTAAGACTATTCCCATGTTAGATACTCCGCCAATTTCCTAGTTAATTCCCTTCTATGATACGGTTCCACCTTTGCATCTGACAAGCCTAGTTTCCCCATTTTATAATCCATAAACCACTGTAACAACACCTCCTTCAATGCCTCATATTGTTCATAGTCATAGGTCTGACCCGTATTGGATCCTGTAATTAATCGGCCTACTTCCCAATTTTCTGGCCCAACACCCAATATTGGCCTTTTAGCGGCCATATACTCAAACACTTTTCCTGGGATAATACCTTGGGTCTCCTCGGTATTTATTTCTACCAATAACAATACCTGAGACCTTTTTTGATACTGCAAGGCCTCCTCATGGGAAATATACCCCAATAAATTGGTATAAGGCCGTAACCCATAAAAATAAATACTTTCCAAAACATCCGAACTTACCACTCCGGCCAGTTGCAACCTAAAAGCTTCTTTAAAATCGGTAAATTCATGGATCAAATCAGCTAAGGCCTTCCAAA
>CAXAVP010000303.1:0-4938 GCA_963972175.1 uncultured Arenibacter sp. | reverse complement strand
TCATCTCCTTTTGCAGAGAGTTTAAGTTGGTCTTCAAACCTTTCACGTTGATCAATGGGGTCGTTCAACTCAGAATAGGCATTGGCCAATTCCTTGCCATTTACCATTAATTCAAATCGTTCCGTTAAGTCCGGATTGCTTCGGTGTTCCTTGGTAAGCGGACTCATTTCTTTTGGGTAATCTATAATAAAGGTAGGTTGCACGTAATGGTGTTCACATTTCTCACCAAAAATCTCGTCGATAAGCTTTCCAACACCCATGCTTTCATCAACCTCTATATGTAATTTTTTAGCAACTTCCCTAAGTTGCACTTCATCCATCCCAGCCACATCAAATCCTGTGTGGGTTTTTATGGCTTCTAAAATGGGAATTCTAGGGTATGGGGCTTTGAACTCAATTTCGTTCTCGCCTACAGTAACTTTTGAAGTGCCGTTGGAATCAATGGCAACCTTTTCCAGGAGCCTTTCGGTCATGTCCATCATCCAATTGTAATCCTTATAGGCTACATATAGTTCCATTACGGTAAACTCCGGGTTATGGGTACGGTCCATGCCTTCGTTCCTAAAATCCTTGGCAAACTCGTAAACTCCATCAAAGCCACCAACGATCAACCTTTTAAGGTATAGCTCATTGGCTATCCTTAAATATAAAGGCATGTTTAGGGCATTGTGGTGCGTAATAAACGGTCGTGCAGCGGCGCCACCGGGTATGGGTTGTAAAATAGGGGTTTCCACTTCCAAATAACCGGCTTCGTTAAAAAATTGTCGAATGCTATTGGTTACCTTGGTCCGTTTAATAAAATTCTTTTTCACATCCGGATTAACCACTAGATCCACATAACGCTGGCGGTAACGCAATTCCGGGTCATTGAATTCGTCATATACCTTTCCGTCCGCATCCACTTTGGGCAGGGGTAAAGGACGTAGGGATTTGCTTAAAATGGTAAAGTTCTTCACCATAACGGTTTTCTCGCCTACTTGAGTAGTGAAAAGCTCTCCTTCTACACCTATAATATCCCCTATGTCCAATAATTTCTTATATACGTCGTTGTACAAGGTCTTGTCTTCGCCAATACAAATTTCGTCCCTGTTAAAATACACCTGAATACGGCCTTCACTGTCCTGTAGTTCCGCAAAAGACGCCTTACCTTGTATTCTTCTGGACATTAGTCTTCCGGAAAGGATAACCTTTTTACCTTCCACATAATTTTCCTTGGCATTTTTAGAAGTGCTATCTACTGGGTAAAGAGCAGCGGGATAGGGGTCAATTCCCATTTCCCGTAATTTATTTAGTTTTTCCCTTCTAATTACTTCTTGTTCCGAAAGCTGCATAATACTTATAAATTAAGGCTGCAAATATAGGTACTCTGGCTTAATCTATCAACACATAATATATAATGGTAACAACAATAATTAGGCTTTACAATGGGGGCATATCAATAATTTGAATTTCCCTGTAACAATCTAGCTCTAATTGGGTCTAATTAGTAGATCTACTATAAAATATTTAAAAGAATGGGCTGTTTTAGGGTCTTATTGGCCATAATTTTCCCGCCTTTGGCCGTTTTGGGCAAGGGTTGTGGTTCCTTTGTTATTGTTTTTTTGTTAACGCTATGTGGGTGGGTCCCTGGAGTGATTGCCGCATTGGTCATTCTTAATAATCCAAATTAGGCTTCCGGGCACTTGGTTTACAGGCGGAGTTTGTATCTTTGCAGGATGAACAAAAGGATTCTCTTAGAAGATTTAGGACAGCGGGACTATAAGGAAACTTGGGATTACCAAGAGGAATTGTTTCAATCTATTTTGGATCTGAAAATAAGGAACAGAAGGGAGGGATCCCAACTGGAAACCCCCAATCATTTTTTGTTTGTAGAACATCCACATGTGTACACCTTGGGGAAAAGTGGGGACATGGATAATCTTTTGGTGGATCAGGATTACTTGGAGAAAAAAGGTGCTACCTTTTATAAGATCAATAGGGGAGGGGATATTACCTATCACGGTCCAGGCCAGATTGTGGGGTATCCCATTTTGGACTTGAATAATTTTTTTACCGATATCCGCAAATACTTGAGGTTTTTAGAGGAAATGGTCATTTTAACCTTGGGGGACTATGGTTTAAAAGGGGAGCGTTCCAGCGGAGAGACCGGGGTATGGTTAGATGTGGGGACCCCTTTTGCTAGAAAGATCTGTGCCATGGGTGTACGAGCCAGTCGATGGGTAACCATGCATGGATTTGCCTTAAACGTAAATGCCGATCTGGGTTATTTTGACCTGATGATCCCCTGCGGTATTAAAGGCAAAGCCGTTACTTCCTTGAATGTGGAATTAGGGAAGAAAGAGGTATCCATGGATGAGGTTAAGGGAAAATTATTGAAACACTTTTCACAGCTTTTTGATGCTGAAATGTTAACGCAAGATACATCCTTTTAACCCAAGGATTATTAAAGCAAATTATCCAAACTAATAGCTGTTTTTGTTCTAGGTCACCCGTAAATGGATCATAGGGTGGATTTTTCTGGCACCCAAAGAAGCATCATCTAAGTTTCCAGAGCAATACCTTTCAGGCTATAGGGTCTCCGTGCCTTAACACTTGGTATTTAATCCGAAAAAGAAATTGGCCACTTGGTGTTTTCTTTATTGCTATTTGGGAATCGGACATTTACCAAGGCCAAGATTTATTCCTTAATAGCACTTAGTACTGTGGAATTCAAAAGTTTTCCTTTTCCGTTGTAGGATTCGGTCTTTACGGTGCCCACTCCTTCCGAGATCCAGCTCCGATTCGGGTAATTTTTGTCTACCATCATCATTTTAGACCGATTGTCACTGTAGATCACATAGCAATCAAAAGTGCCTGCTGGAACGGTAATAGTTTCTTTCTTTTCAACTTTCCTGTTGGTCATCTCCACCTCCATTTTCATGTTCATAGCTCCCATACTAATCTTCATGCTTACCCCCGCATCCGGTAATTCCATCCCTGGTTTTAGTTGTGTTGGCAATTCGATATCCGTACCGGTAATTTCCGCTTCCATTTCATTGTATTGCTCCATCATTTGGGTGGATAGTAGGGATTTGAAGTCGATTCTGATTACATTGCCATCACAGGTCATATTATAGGACATTTCGTGCGGATTTTTACCCTTGTCGTCCATAAAACCCATATGGATTTCTGCTTCCGTACCGTTGGCCGTTTTCTGTACATTTCTGAATTCTTGCCATTGGGATCCTTCAACTTTTCCTTTTTTGTTATGGAGGGTATATTCCATACGTACGCCTTCCCGCATGGGGAAAAAGGTATCGCACATTTGGGCAAAGGATGCTCCGGAGAGGTTAAAAACTAAAAGTATTACAAAGTTTCTTAGGTTATTTTTTAGGTAATTCATGTGTTCTCTATAAAATTATTATTAGTACTTATATCTTTTTAAAAACCACTCTTCTATTTTGTGCTTTGCCATCGGGAGTAGTATTGTCACCTACGGGTTCCGTTTCGCCTTTACCATCTGTCTGCAGTCTGCCGCCATCTATACCGTATACACTCACCAAAGCCTCTTTTACTGCTAAGGCACGTTTTTGGGATAAGGCCAGATTGGTATCTTCTTGTCCGTCAGAATCCGTATGTCCTATGATTAAAAGATTCATGCCGTTTTCTTGTTGTAGTACTTGGGAAATCTGCCGTATAATACCCATGGATTGTGGTTGGATATTGGCCGAACCGGAATGAAATAGGATGCCGTTGGTAGAGACCTCTCCTTCGCTGATCAATGTACGGCGTAGGTCCAGTCCCCCTTCTGCCACTTTAAGGTTGCTAATAAATACACGCTCCTTGCCGTCCTTAAAATTATTCATATGGAATTTTAAGGTACTTAAAATAGCTCCCTGGGGTACAATCCTAGGGATGTCTATATGTTTTTCTTCATTGACCCATAGTCTAAAGCGCTGTTTGTTGACTGCTATGGATATATGTGGGCCAGCCATTATTTCATCTCTGAGGTCCGCCTTCACCACACTGTAAATTTCCCTTTTGTTGTTTATGTGATTGGACATGGTAATGCCTATAGGTGAGTATTGGCAGAAAGGTATATGTGCATGAACAAAGTTAGCGCCATTCTTAAACTGGGTGTCATCACTCAATGCTATCCTTAGCGTGGCGGTGGAAGAAGTATGTCTGTCCAGACCCAGGGCCATGATATCGAATTCAATAGTGTAGTCCTCGGGAAGTTTAGGAACGTCTGGAATAAAATAAATGTTGTATCCCGAAATTAATTCCAGCCACTTTCCATCAGAATTATTCGTTGATACTACCTCCCCACCACCGTTGGTATTCCATTTGGATGGAAAATCGCCAATGAAGTCATTGGAGAAATCATCAAAAAATAGGGGTTTGTCACCGGGTACGTAGTCAAATTTGCTGTATACCTCAATGGTGTTTTGGCCTCCTGTAGGAAGCGTGCCTTCAACATTACCGGTACTACCTCCTGGATTTCCCTGTCCAGATGGAGGTAGCGGATCTCCAACCTGCGGATTGGTCGAGGGACCCTTGCTGCCTGGTTCCAAGATGCTATCCAAGGCCTGGTCCGTTTTTTCGGTTGTTTCTTTGTCTACACGCCTTTCAATGGTACGTTCTGCCGCTCTTTGGGCTCGTTTGCCCAATTTTTTTAAAATTTGTCCTTGAACTGCGGTGGTGAATGTAAATATGAATAGAAAGGATAATAGTGTTTTGGGGAAAATTTTGAAGCGAATCATAATCTTTATTTTTAGTGTTGCCTTATAGGGTGAGTCTATAATTTGTTGTAGATCAACCCTATACTAAAAATATAAAAAATAAGGGTATGCCGCTATATGGGTGTATAAGTGGTTTGGTTTATTGTACTAATGGCCGCAATGACTGTTTAGTTGTCTTTTAAAAGTATTGTAACAAATAGTTATATAGCCAACAAAT
>CAXAVP010000302.1:0-4969 GCA_963972175.1 uncultured Arenibacter sp. | reverse complement strand
GTATATTTTACAGACTCTGGCAAATCATCGATTTTATTTCTATAGGTACTAATATTTCCGGTTATTGAATAAGAAAAATCATCTCCCCTATTTCCAAAATAAGAAACGATAAGTTCAGCACCTTTATTGGTCATATTTGCTGCATTTATCCATTGATGCCCACCCTCTCCAATTGCTGCAATGTAAGGGGGCTCATATAGCATACCATCTGTATATTTATGAAAATAATCAAAAGAACCAGCCAGAGCACCATCCAAAAATCCAAAATCAACGCCTATATTTGTCTGACTGGTCGCCTCCCATTTAAGATTAGGGTTTCCCGTACGTGTTCGACGATACCCTGAATATAAACGACCTGTTTCGTTCCCTGCTAGTCCATAACTTGTACCGTGAAGTCCCGAGTGGTATGCAGCATCATAAATATTCACTAGTGCATTAGTAGGAATATTAGAATTTCCATTCATCCCCCAACTTGCCCTTAATTTCAAATTTTGAAAAAGGTCGCTGTCCTTAAGGAAATTTTCTTCACTTATTCTCCATCCGGCAGAAGCGGCTGGAAAAATACCATATTGATTGGTTTCACCGAATTTAGATGATCCATCATACCTTAAAGTGGCCGATAATAAATACTTTTCATCAAAAACATAATTAAATTTTGAAAAATAGGAGAGCAAAGTCCATTCATCTCCACCGCCATATACTTCTTGTGTACCTGTGGCTGCGTTTAGATAACCATAGTCATAGTTTTCAACTTCAATATCACGTCTGAATCCTCTCAAATCGCTAAAATTAAATTGCACCGCCTCCATTCCTGCAACTGCATTAAGATGATGTTTACCCGTCTCTAACTCGTAATTTAAAGTATTAGTAAAGGTTGTGGTTATGTTCTGGTTCCAACCGGTGTTAACCCCATTATTAATATCCTGTCTGCCACCACCTTCTTCCCAGGTAAAATCTATGTGTCGGAAATTACCAGTACTATACTCTACACCAAATGATGTTCTGAAATTAAGATTATTTAATAATTTCAAATCGGCAAAGATGTTTCCTACAATAGTATAATGTTTGTTATCATTATCTTTATCCATTGTTAATTGTCTAATTGGATTCCAGTAATCATCCATACCTAGAGGCATTGCGGTCCCACCCCACCCACCGTCGGTAGTATGAACCGGAATAATTGATGGCATCCGAACAAGTTCATTTGTACGACTTTGATTATTAACATTCATATGAGATAATGAAACATTCTCCCCTATAGTTAAACGATCATTAAAAACTTGGTATTCCGAATTAAACCGAAGAGTATATCTCCGAAACCAGGAATGAATTTGGGTCCCCTGATTTTCATAATAATTAAGAGATAACATACTTTTCGATTTCTCTGACCCCCCGGTCATGGTAAGATTATGATTATTCTGTAAACCTAATCGAGTTCCTTCCTCGAACCAATCTGTATCAGCGGAAGGCATAGTTTGCTCATCATTAAGCCATTCAATAGGGGATGCATTATCCAAAACGGGATTACCATTTTCATTTACATGCCAATCATAATTATAAATTTGAGTCATTGCATTGGGATCACTGCCATCATTCACAGCAGCTTGCCAAAAAGCCTCTCCATACTGCTGTGTATTTAACATATCAACTCGATTCATAAAACTCGAAATACCCATAGAACCTCTATATTCGATTTTTACTTCTCCGGCTTTTCCTTTTTTAGTTTCTATTAAAATCACACCGCTAGCAGCCCTTGACCCATAAATGCTTGCAGAAGCGGCATCCTTTAAAACTTGTATTGACGCAATATCATTAGGATTGATATCATTTAGATTCACATTTGTAGGCAGACCATCTATGACAATCAGAGGAGGAGCTGACCTTAATGATGTTAAACCACGTATTTGAATATTTGTACCACCTGCAGGACTGCCATCCCCGGTTACTGTCACTCCAGGCAACCTTCCTTGAAGCCCTTGCATAACATTCGAGTAAACATTTTTCTCTATTTCATCTGACGAAACCGTTGCCACAGCACCTGTGAGGTCGGCCTTTTTCTGTCGCATATACCCTGTCACTAAGACTTCATCTAACGCAGCAACATCCTCATCCATAATAACTCGCAGTTCAGTGCTCTCTCCAACTTCCACTTCCTTAGTCCTATATCCCATAAAAGAAATCACCAGGACATCATTCTCCGATGCATCTATAGAAAATTCACCGTCAAAATCAGTAACTACTCCTGTATTAGTACCTTTTATTTTTACAGTAACTCCAGGAATAGGCATTTCATTCTCATCCATGACAATACCGGATATTGTTTGTTGGTTTCGAATAATATTCTTTTCATTGCCAGACAATAAAATAGAAGAAGCAAAAGCTGGCAATGTAGCATACACTGCGACCAGACAAATTAATAAGGTTATCCTTCTTCGATTCCTTTGTTCCAAATTAGAACAAAGCTGTGTTGATCTATTCATTTCCATTGAAGTTTTAAATTATTTGGTTAGCATAATATTGAAAATTTATCAAGTTACTTAATCGATTAAGCAATTACTAAAAAAAATATTTTAACTTTTATTTGAGACTAATTTAAGATATAATTTTAGATTACCAAAGTTAATCGATTAAAATTTATCATATTAAAATTTTTTTTTGATTTAACTTATGGGAATATCAGCTATTTCGTTTTAGTGGAACATCGGATCTTAATAGTTAGATTACACCGCCCCGGTCAAATCTGCTTTTTTCTGCTTCATATAACCAGTTACAATAACTTCATCTAAACGGGCTGGATCTTCTTCCATAGTAACGTTAATAACCTCTCTACCCTGAATTTCAACTTCTTGTGTTCTAAACCCTATAAAGGAAAACACTAATACATCATTTTCTCTCGCTTCAAGGGAAAATTCACCATCCATATTTGTAGCTACACCAGTTGTAGTCCCCTTTATCTGGACTGTTGTTCCCGGAACAGGCATATTATTTTCATCTACCACTGTTCCAGTAATAGTCTGTTGTGGTGATGCTATTACTGTTTGACCCAACAGAAAGAGAAATACTATTATCCAATACTGCTTAGCATCTTGTTTTTTGAAGCTATTTATAAATTTTCTGTAATTATAATTCATTATTACACTATTTTAATTAATCGTTTAACTAGTTGGAAATTTTTAATCGATTAAAATTTAATTGATTATCCGTAATTAGTCATATCCTGTAATTCCTGCTATTACGAGTCTATCGAAGAGTCTTTCTCCGAAATACCTTGTATTAAGCTTGTAGATAAACTCATTGAGGTATAATTGTAGGTACTTTCCCTTGATTTTGTTATAATTGCCCACGAAGTTCTTCTTCGCATTACTGATGGTAATATGCACCCACCGCAAGGTCTCTTTGGTAAGCCCCTCGCTGGATTTTTCAGAGATATGTAGTTCCACATAGTCTGATATATCCACGTATGAGGTACTATCATCACTTAGGACAATACTTTTTTCATCAAAACTTTCTTTAACGGTTTCATTGATACCTTCGGCTTTATGGTGATCCAGCACTTTTGCCTTAAAGTAGCGGCACTGACTACTTTTCTTACCGGTATCGATATCTTCCAGTTGCTCTGATTCTGCCATTACCGCAACATTGGATTTGCCTGCTGCACCCCGGCCACGTTTGTCTTTGGACTTTTCCACTTTTGAACTTTCTGTAGTAAAATAACCCTCGTCCATTTCTATCATACCTTCCAAAGTGTAACGTGCATCACGCTTGCCCATAGCTTTACGCAGTTTGTGCACCATTGCCCAAACAGGCTCATAACGTTTTAGGCCCAATTGCTTCTGTATTTCCTTGCTGGAAAAGCCTTTCTTGGTAGCGGTCATAAGGAATATTGTTTTATACCATACCAAAAAGGGGAGATTTGATCCCTGCATAATAGTTCCGCTTCGCAATGAAGTTCTGCTACGGCAGGCTTTACACTCATAGCTCCAACGGCTCTTGATCCAAAAATGCTCCGTGTGACCGCATCTTTTGCATACTACTCCGATTTTATCCCGTTCTTCCTTGAAATGGCTCCGGCAAGCTTGTTCACTGTCAAAATGCGCCGTAAAAGTGAATATATTCATACCTTTGATTTTGAGATCAATATAAGAAAAATCATTGAATTATGAGTGTTTACGGACAATCAAAAATTTAATGTATTTCAGTAATTTTACTTCATAATGATTTATATATAATAAAATTAGGTAAAAAATCATTACTTTGATAATTGAGCCTTCATTAAAATTACCGTGTAAGGATTCCAAGTAGACATTGTAAAGTAAATAGTAGTAGATGTTTCATCCCCGGTAGCGAAATGCTCAAATTGATAAGGACCATATTCACCTCCCCATTCATTCTCCCTCCCGGGATCGTGGAGTTCATCACAATTTTGATCCTGCCAATTTACGTGAATAAAATTACAATATCCATTATCTTTCCAAGGTTCAAATATAACCTGAGTCTCGGTCCAGGGACCCCAGGGGTTATCTGCCGTTCTCATATTGATACCTCTGGGATTTTCACAATTATATAGCAATATCCATTTTTTAATAAATTTATTATAGGAGACTGAAAATTCTCCCACACAGTCTACTTCCATATCAAAAATCGGAAGTGCATTAAACTCAGTGTTTTTCCATACAGGAATGCTATCTTCATCTACTCCTGCATAGTACTTTCTTGATTGCGGATCCTCGATTCCATTTGCTGGTTGATATGCTAAATACACTTCACTCTGCCTATAAGTTCCGGATCCAAAAATTATTAAACCTTCTTCGTTTTCATCAGTAGGCATACCTTCCCATTCTGCAGAGTTTGATTGCACTACCGAAACATTAATAAATTTATTTGTGGAAAAATCATATAAATATCTAAAAGTCCTGGCTCCGTCGTTATTTGATTTTGCCAGTACTGATCGTCCCATTGTTATTTGCGC
>CAXAVP010000301.1:0-4973 GCA_963972175.1 uncultured Arenibacter sp. | reverse complement strand
AAAAGCTAACGCTTTTTGGTGCTGCGCACCGCTGGTTCGTAGCCTCACCAGGAATTACTTCGACCACGCTCAGCACAGGCTTCGATTCAAAAGCTAACGCTTTTTGGTGCTGCGCACCGCTGGTTCGTAGCCTCACCAGGAATCGAACCTCTTTCTGTGACCCCTTTATTTTAAAGGGATTCTGCTTTTTCTAGGTGTACAATGTTGACGATTTGTGAACTTTTTTGAGGATTTTTCTTCCGTCTTTACAAATGTAGTCAAATGGATATAAATGGTATTGTTTAAAATCGAATAGTAATCGAGAAAATCCCTTCGCTTATGAGTTAATCTATGACTAAACTTTCGGACTTATTGCGATCTCCGTATTTTTAGGGGATATTGCCGAACGTCGAAAACATCTATAATTTCAACTCGATTTTCGACTTCGTTTATCCAGTAAATTATTTTATAATTTTTATTGTAGATCAAATATCGAAAACCGAGCTCTCTGTCTCTTAATAATTCTTCGATTTGGCCGATTTCGGGTTGGATTTTTAGTTTAGAGGGCTCATTAAAAATTCCATCTACAAGTTTTTTGGCAATGCGATTACCAGCTTTTTTCTGATAATGTTTAAATATACTATGAAGTTGATCCTCAGCGAATCCAGTCCAAAATATTTCTAGGCCCATTTGTCAATTTTGGCTTTTAAATCGCTTGCCTTGATTAATTTCCCATTTTTGGAATCGTCCATCGATTGATCAATTCGGACATTAAACTCTTCAATCGTAAAAGGCTCAAACTCTTGGTTAGTTAAAGTTTTGGTTTCTTTGCTCAATATTTTTTCAAGATGGGAAATGACCTCTTCGCTTTGTAATTTCAAAAACTCCTGTACAAACTTAATTTTTCTAGATTGTAGGTCCATTTTAAATAGCTTTTACGTAAAGATACAGAATTATTGAATTTGACCCCACTATTAATTTTTTGATGGCTGTTACAGGTCTTAATTTGGCTAGAGCTTTTCTCCCCAAATCTTACAAAAACTTTGCGCGTGGATCCTGATTCGATTTTATAGTGTTCAGGTAGATAAGCGTTACATAAAATCGAATTAGGGCGCACCTATTTACTTCCATTGATAAAGTTTGATCCAAGCTCCTTAAAGGTTTTCTTCTCCAGGATTAACGACTTCTTTTTAGGCTCTTCCATTTCGAACAGGGTAGTTAACATCTCCACAGTGGGCTTAGTTTGTGTCTTTTTGTTATTCCTAAGGATCGCAATGAGTACATTAATCCGTTTTGTAGACGATTGTTCCATCGTTCTTTCGGTGGGACCATATATTTCTTTAGGGGAGATTTCATTATAGTGAAAAAAGTCGAGCATTGTAGACATGTTTCCGTATGAGATGTGAAATTGGTGTTGGAGAATTTCTGGCAACGTTTAACTATTTTCCTTTTTAAAAGAATACTTTAAAATGAGTTTATATTTTTGTGTTTTGACGCAATTTATTCCCGCAAAATGGGAGTTGACAGGTCTTTTGACCCAATTTAAAAGATTTTTTTAAATTGCAATATTTTATAACATACTGATATTGAGCTTATTGAATTCTAAAATAAATATGTAACGCAGCTTTGCGCGTTACCCTCTTGCTATTCCCCCTTAGTTTAGCAATGTGGCAACTAAGATTCATCTTGGATAACTACCGCATCAGATCATTTAATTTGAGCGGTCCACCATGCATTCACATCCTTAAAACCTTTGTACAAATTTGACATGTCCCTGCATTTTGGGCTTTCTTTCATTAATATTTCAACTGCTCTTTTACCGGCTTTGTCATTGTCCAGATAGAGCTGTACGGTTTTATAGTCATCAATTAGTTGTATTACTTTTTCAACAAAGGCCAGGGAATTCAATATCAATAGGTCATTTTTACCCCGTAGTTTTTTGTCCCGTTCCATTAGGCTCAACATATCGAACATGCCCTCGGTAACGGTAAGGCTTTTTTTCCCGTTCTTAATGTGGGTGAAATCTTTAGGGGAACTTGAGTTCTTATAATACTTGTTCCGAAGCTCCCATCCATGGGAATCGTTCTGTAAACCAATGGCGAAATACATGTTGTCCTTGAATCTATAATGGACTTCCTTGCATAAGTTTCTAGCGGTCATTATGGAAATCCCCCTTCGTAACACATATTCCTGCAGTGCAAAATGACCAAGTTCCTTGATATGTTTGATTTGAATTTTATCCCGCTTATCCTCTTCAAAAAGTTGCTGGTGAAAAGAAAAAGAGATCTGGCCATTCTCCAACCAGTCCAATGCTTCCCTTACAGTTGATCTGTTGAGCAGGCAGACCAGGTCGATCACATTTCCCCCTTTCCCCTCTCCATGGTCATACCATCTGTTCAATTGTTTGGATACCTTGAAAGAGGCTTGGGTCTCTGACCTGAAAGGACTCAGGAACCAAGCTTCTTTCTCCGATGTCCTGGTGGGAAAGTGCCCGAGTTTTGCCAGCGCCTTTTCGATGGAAAAATCCCGGGCTGTTTCACACCTGGTCCTACATGTTTTTTTTCTTTTCATCAGCCGGTTCTTTTTTTTGATTTTCTCTTACCTTCTTACCTAAGTCCCTGTTTACATAGGTTAAGAGCCTAGGTAGCACCAATTTTGATGTTACCCATCTTACCCTAAAAGGTAGGTTAGGTAATACCTAGGTAACCAGAAGTTAATGTATCCTACCTTAGTGTAGCTCCCGCTCTTGGGGAGGTCATGGCCCATTAGGTAACTAGGTAGGTGCTTTTGCACTTTTTCTATACTTCCATCTCCAAAGGACTGTTGGTAAACACAGCTTTTGCCAGATATCCGTATACCTGCCGCTTGGGATGTTTTACCCTTTGGAAGTTAAATCCGGACAGGGCCCGCCCCAGGTTGATCTGGTTAAGTCTCATGTTGAGGTGCCTTAGCTTTACCAACACGTCCGAGGCGGTCACGAAATCCACCATGTCGTTGGATTTTTCAAAGTATTTGGAGACCAGCTCCTCCTCGGTGGTCAATTTGGTGTATTTTTTATTTCGCTCCTCGTTCTCCAAAATATCGGTCAAGGTGAGCTCTGGATTGAATGAAGTGTCATGATAGGCGAGATAGTATGCCTGGGTCCAGACGTCCTTGATATCCATTTCCTTGGAATAGGAGAAATCTATCTTGTCCTTAAGTTCGAAGCAAAGCCAGCGTACCGATCCCGTCTCGTCGTTCAAAAAGGAGGACATATTGGTGGAGCCCAAAAAGGAACAGATCCTGGGGAGGGTGGTGTTCTTCCGGTCATAGGGCAATCGTTCATTGATAAAGGTCTTGGAGAAAAATGCTTTTAGGGCATTTACATCCTTTTTTGTCAGTACGGCCAGTTCGTCAAGATTGTACAGAAAGTTACGGCACAACTGGATGCGGGCGTCCTTATCGTTGCTGATGTCCTCTGCCATATAATCGAAGAGTTCCGGCGGACAGATAAACCGGCACCAAGTGGATTTTCCAGAGCTTTGCCCCTTGTGGCTTATGATCAGTGCCTGTTTATTGAAATAGGACGGTTCCAAGGCACACTTTATGGCCCGGACCAGCCATTTTTTGAGGTGGTAGACAAAGGCGCGGTCATCATAGGTCGGCACATAGGATGCCAATTTTAAAATGTGGTCTTCCCCGTCCCATTTTGAGAGGGATTCGAAATACGCCCTGATCGGATTGTATTTCGGGATGAGTTCCGATCGGATCAGTATCTCCAGCTTCCCCGTACTGATATCGATACCCGCTTTTGCAAGCTCTATGATCAGGGAATTAAGGTTCAGGTAGGACCATTCCCTGGAATGTTTGAACGATATCTGGAAGTCATGGGATATCTCGTTGTACATGATGGCATACTTCCCCTCCAGGTATTCTATCGTATAGTCATAGATGGTCTTTTTTTTGGCATCCTTTACCTTGTAAAGTTGATCCCTAGGTTGGCCCCCTATCATCTTCGCCGATTTTTAAGGGTGTGTCTCAACGCTTCATTTTCGATATCGGTCTTTGATTTCCTATTGTTCTGTAGGAGCCAACCGTTCAGCTTCTTCTTTTCAAAGAAGATCATTTTTCCATTGGGTTTGGAGTGGGGGATGTTTCCAGAGGAGGTCAATTTGTAAAGGTAGCTTCTCGATATTCCTGTGTAGTCACAGGCTTCCTCAAAAGTTAAGACTTCTTTGTGAGCCGTTAACAGTTTTTCAAGGCGATCTAAACGATCAAAAATTAAAATAGTGTCCATTTGGTTCTCTTTTAAGATTAATAAATGAACAAAAGCGCTTTTGTTTACCTTCTATAGGTTTGTTGAAATAAAAGTAGAAAATAGGTGGGTTGAAAACGATGGTAAACCTAAATAGTTATTCACAAACAATTGGTTTTCAATACTATACGACATATACTACCAAATAACAGTAAGGGCAATTTTGATTGATATGATTTGCTATCAAATGGCCACAACCAATATCAGTGGAAAAAAGTCGCTTTCTAGGTGATTTTGTAGTTATTAACAATGAAATTAGAAATAGGAAGTTAATAATATCTCCAAAAGGTCAAATTTTACCTTTTTTACTTACTTGAAATTGTTCTATTACGAGTAAGGTTAAATGAATAAACCTTTTGGAAATATAAATTATTGAAGCCTATTTATTACGATATGTCTTCTAACAAAAGATTATATGCACTTCTTAAAGGTTAGTCAGTTATAATCTAAGATTTAATTAGGACCAATAACTTAAGGATTCATAAACCTAGATATTTTCTGCATGGTAAATATAGGATTAGCCCCTTCGCTCTTAGCTACCATGGCACCGACGGCACAACCAAAATTGATAGCAACTTGGGGATCTTCACCGGTAAACAATTTATAAATTACAGAGGCTAGAAAAGAATCACCGGACCCTACAGTGTCAAGAACTTTAATCCTATAGCCACTATTATAATAAAAGATTTTTTGGTGATAC
>CAXAVP010000300.1:0-4980 GCA_963972175.1 uncultured Arenibacter sp. | reverse complement strand
GGTGCGTTAATTTGGAATTGCAATATTCACATTCTGTGGCTCTGTAAATGGCATACCGAAAACGATTTAGTTGCTTTAAGGGCTTAAATTTAAGTGATAGAGCAAAAAATTAACATTTTATTGTATACATTGGCTGTTGATAATTTGGTATTTTTCAACTTATTAACTTATTCTAACTCGATTAAAACTAACTGTTTATGAAGATTAATTTACTCAAAAGCCTTTTTCTGTTCGGAACATTATTATGTTTTGGGATGGTAACGGCACAAGAGGTGTCAGGTACGGTATCTGATGCCACGGGTCCCTTACCGGGAGCCAGCGTTGTGGTGAAAGGAACCACCACAGGAGCGCAAACAGATTTTGACGGTAATTACACGATAAGTGATGTTGGTCCCAATGCCACCCTGGTTTTTAGTTATATTGGCTATAAGACCCAAGAGGTGGTGGTAGGGAATCAAACTACTATCAATATTACCATGGAGGAAGATGCAGAGACATTGGCCGAAGTGGTTATTATTGGTTATGGTACTACTACGGTAAAGGATGCTACCGGTTCTGTTTCGGCAGTAACCTCCGAAGATTTTAATGGAGGGGTTATTTCCTCCCCGGAACAATTAATACAAGGTAAGTCGGCCGGTGTTCAAATTTCCCAGGGAAGTGGGGAGCCAGGATCGGGCGTGGCTATTAGAATTAGGGGAACCTCATCGGTAAGGTCCAATAACGACCCCTTATTTGTGGTGGATGGTGTTCCGTTGCCATCTGGAAGTAGTTCTTCCGAGGGAACCGATATTGGGGTGGGATCCAGTTCAGCGAGAAACCCTTTAAGTTTCTTGAATCCCAATGACATTGAGAGTATGAGTATCCTTAAAGATGCTTCCTCAACCGCTATCTATGGTTCCAGAGGGGCTAATGGGGTTGTTATTATTACCACCAAAAGTGGTAAAGGAGGTGCCCAAGGGGGTACTTGGGAGTTTTCTTCCGATTTAAGTTTTTCATCCCCGGCCAATGAATTTGATTTGTTGAATAGAAGTGAATTTTTATCGGCGGTACAAGCCTTTGGAGGAACTGCAACAGATTTGGGCAATGATACGGACTGGCAATCCTTGGTGACCAGAAACTCTTCTTCTACCAATAACAACTTGGCGTATTCGCAGAACTATGGATCAGGTAACGTTAGGGCAACCTTTAACTATGGCAATCAATTTGGGATTGTCCCAAAATCTTCGCAGGAACGTATTACGGGAAGGCTAAACCTTGCCCAACGGTTGTTGAACGATAAACTTAGATTAGATTTACAAAGTACCCTTTCCAGGGTAAATGATGAGGCTCCTCCATTAAGTGGTAGTGCCGGATCTACCGGGGATATGTTAGGAGCGGCTTATTCTGCCAATCCTACCTGGCCTGCCAACAGTACTTTTAACCCAGGTGATAGGATCAACCCCTTGAACCTCTTGGAGAACTGGCAAAGTTTAACCTATACCGATCGATTTCTGATCAATTTTTCGGCCTCATATGATATTGTGGAAGATCTTACCGCCAAATTGACCGTTGGTTACGATAAATCCGAATCTACCAGGGAGGCTTCTTTGGGGAGTAGGTCCTTTAATGTGGGCCGGGGCGCCGGTGGTAATGGTAGGGGAACAATAAATGACCTTACCTTGGAGAACAGGTTACTGGAGTTTACATTAAATTATAAAAAGGAATTTGATAATTCAGTTTTGGAGGCCTTGGGTGGATTTTCTTACCAAGATTTTAACTCCAGAGGAAGGAATGTAGAAGGATGGGGCTATTCAACAGCCAACCTGAACAATATGGCAGAAGACTTGACCGCTGCGGGCAATAAGATAGAGTCCATGATAACGGGTTCCTATCAGCAATATGGCTATGCTACGGGTGGTGATGCCGATCTCTTTGTAAATCGGTTGTTTCCAGAGCCGGTGTCGGACCGCCTCGGTGAGGTAAGCTTGCCAGTGCAGTCTATTTTTGCCGACACCTTTGATAATACCGATGAGCTACAGTCTTTCTTTGCCCGTGCCAATTATAGTATAGCCAGTAAGTATTTGTTTACCGCTACGGTCAGGGCCGATGGTTCTTCCCGATTTGGTGAGAATAACCGATATGGTATATTCCCCTCGGCAGCTTTTGCATGGAAGATAAATGAAGAAGATTTTATGGGAGACGCCATGTCTACCTTAAAACTTAGGTTGAGTTACGGTATTACCGGTAATCAGGACGGTTTGGGATATGGGAGATTCGCTAGAAGGGAACGATATTCCACTACCACCAATGGAGATCCAAATATCAGTGATGGTGGAGACGTTAATGTGCCCGGTATTTCTACTGTAGAATTTGCCAACCCTGATTTAAAGTGGGAGGAAACTACCCAATATAATGTAGGGCTTGATTTTGGGTTTGCAAATGATCGTTTTAGTGGGTCGGTAGATGTGTATCGAAAGGAAACAAGGGATCTGCTGCTTAATATTGAGGCTGCACAGCCTTCACCGCAACCTACCTTTTTTCAGAATTTGGATGCCTTGGTGTTGAACCAAGGAGCGGAATTTTCGCTTAATTACGATATATTACAGGGAGACGATTATAGTTGGACAGCCGGATTTAATGTTTCCTACAACAAAAATGAAATCCAAGATTTTGACGGTGAAATTGCGGCAGGAACCATTCGCGGAGCTGGACTTAGTAATGCCTTTGCCCAACGTCTGGCATCGGGGCAACCTCTATTTTCTTTCTATTTAAGGGAGTTTGTAGGGTTTGATGAAAATGGTAATCCCGTGCACGAAGGAGGGGTGGATAATCAACAGTTTGTAGGGAAAAGTGCCCTGCCAGATGTCACTGGAGGTTTTTCAACCTCGGCTAATTATAAGAACTGGTCGGCCTCCATGTATTTCAATGGGCAATTTGGCAACTATATCTACAACAATACCGCCAACGCCTTTTTTACCGGAGGAGCCATTGGTAGTGGTAATAACGTAACACAGAATGTAGTGGAATTGGCAGGACAGGAAGGTAGATTTGCCGAAGCATCGGTTTCTACCAGATTCTTGGAAAAAGGAGATTTTGTAAGATTGCAAACTGCATCCATTTCTTATGATGTTCCATTAAAGGAAGGCTTGTTCAAGTCTATGAGGCTTAGTATTACTGGTCAGAACCTTTTTGTTATTACAGATTATTCCGGTCTAGATCCCGAGGTTAGTGTGGCTCCGGCAAGTGCTGCCCTATTAAATGGTTTGCCTATAGCGGGAATCGACTATAGTGCCTTTCCAAGGCCAAGAACATACACTTTAGGATTTAACGTAACATTTTAATTAGAGCATTATGAACATACAAAAATATATGAAACCCGTTTTTGGCTCCCTATTTGTATTGGTAGGTCTGGTTGCCTGTACCAATCTGGAGATAGAAGAAACGGATTCGATCATAAGTACAGCAGTCGATGGTGGTTTTACACCAGTGGCTAACCCTGCATCTTCTCTTAGTGACCTTTATAATAAAGTGGGTGGCGATTTTGCAACTCAAGAAACTATGTACGCCATGTCTGAAGTTACTACAGATGAGTTGTTGATTCCAACTCGTGGAACTGACTGGGGCGATAATGGGATATGGAGACAGTTGCACACCCATACTTGGACCCCTGCGCATTTATTTATTAAAAATGCCTGGAACAACCTAAACCAGAATGTTTTTAGGGCTTCTGAGATTATAGAAAGTAATCCCGCGGCCTCCGTACTGGCAGAAGCTAAATTTCTTAGAGCCTTTAATATGTTTTTTCTGATGGACTTTTTTGGTTCCGTGCCCTTTAGGGAGGTAGATGAAGGTCCAGAAGTGAATCCTAGGGTGTTGACCAGAAGTGAGGCTTTTAGTTTTGTGGAGTCCGATTTGTTGGATGCCTTGTCCGGACTTCCTGATGGTAGCCCAGGAACAGCCAATACAGGTACCGCCACCAAGGCAGCGGCAAACTTTCTTCTAGCTAAAATATACCTAAATTCCCATATTTATAATGGGGGTGCCGTTGATAACGCCAATATGCAAAAAGTAATTGATGCTGTTGATGATATAGCGGATTTGGGTTTTGGAATAGAAGAGGGGTATTTTCAAATATTCGAATCTTCAGATGATAACGAGACCATTTTCTACCTAAATAGCGATATTGGGGCCAGGATTTGGAATAGTATGCATTACAATATGAACTCCCCTGACAACACCGGTGGTGGCTGGAACGGATTTTCTACCTTGGCCGAATTCTATGACTCTTTTGAAGGCGATCCCAATACCAATTATGTGGGCGATGGCCAAGAAGAACGTAGAGGCTGGGTTCCGGATGCCTCCAACGCCAATAATATTAATTTGGGACTTGGATACGGCTTTTTGATCGGTCAGCAGTACAACGAAGATGGTACAAAATTGAAAAATAGACAG
The DNA here is from genome assembly GCA_963972175.1 of uncultured Arenibacter sp. Taxonomy (GTDB): domain Bacteria; phylum Bacteroidota; class Bacteroidia; order Flavobacteriales; family Flavobacteriaceae; genus Arenibacter. The sequence goes on along the minus strand of CAXAVP010000300.1, from coordinate 549 downwards.
GGAGGCGATTTAGTATTGAAAAAAGAATTGACTTCCTTGGTAGGGAATGGAGAAGCTGACGGTATCAGAATTCTTAAGTACCATCCAAATGATGGGGGTGAAATTAACTCTTTTAGAAAGCATCAGATTATGTTTAGGTATTCGGATGCCCATCTTATGAAGGCAGAAGCTATGATGCGTATGGGTGGTGACCCAACAGAAATGGTAAATGAGTTAAGACGTTTAAGGGAAAATACCCCAGAATTAGCAAACGTGTCAGAGGATGAACTACTGGCAGAAAGAGGTAGGGAATTGTATATTGAGTTTTGGAGAAGGAATGACATGGTGCGATTTGATAAATTTACCGAGCCGTGGAATTTGAAGGAGATAAGTGGGGACCCTAACTTAAATCTTTTTCCCATACCTGAAACAGCTTTGCTGTCCAATCCTAATTTGGTGCAGAATCCAGGATACTAATAATAGTCCCGGCGAAAGGGAACTGTTATGAAGAAAAGAAAAGAGGCTGTCTAAAAAGGCAGTCTCTTTTTTTATGTTTAGGATTTTGAAAAA
>CAXAVP010000299.1:0-4995 GCA_963972175.1 uncultured Arenibacter sp. | reverse complement strand
GATGTTGGATGTCTGAGAAAGCCACTATATAGTTGGTGCCTTTCTTGGAAAAATCCCTTTTTATGGAACCTTTTAATTGTCGGGACAAATTGTGGATAAGCTTAAGACCAAGTGATTTGGTATTCTTATGGCTAATAGTTTCCGGATAGCCCTCTCCATTATCGCCTATATATAAAATATAATCTGTGTCATTGGACTTTTGCAGGTTGATATATATTTCACCAGGTTCATTGTCTTTTATTCCGTATTTGAGGGCATTGGTAACTACTTCATTGATTAATAGCCCCAAAGGAATGGCAGTATCTATACCCAGTTTAACATCGGGAATATTTATTTTTAGGGAAATATTGTTTTCCGAGCCTTTAAAGGATCTCACCAGATAATCGGTTAATTCCTCCACATATGACTTATATTCTATTTTAGAAAGATCGTGGCGCATATATAACATCTCATGGACCATGGCCATGGAAATGACCCTGTTCTGGCTACTTTTGATCATGTTTTTCATTCTGGGTTCCTCAATTACCCTGGATTGTAGGCTTAGTAGGCTGGACACGGTTTGGAGGTTGTTTTTTACCCTATGGTGGATTTCTTTCAATAGGGTGTCCTTTTCCTTGATTCGGGCCTCATTTTCATTTCGGATCTTATGCAGTTCATGATGTGCCTTTAGTAGGTTTTTGCCAATAACCCCGCCCAAGAGGTAGACGGAGAAGAGTATACTAAAAAGGCCAAAAATATTTCTACTTTCTACTGGGACAACATTATGGGTGAAACTAAAATCGGGTAGGCTTTGAGAATATATCAGAATAATTACCACCAAGTTTAGGTTTAAATAAATACGTCCGTATCCTCTAGTGCTAATATATCCGGCAAATACAATTAGGGCCAGGACAAAGATAAAGGGGCTGTTGATGCCTCCGCTGTACAGGGTAATGATGATAGAGGCCAAAAGGCCCGAAATAGAGGTAATGTTATAGGTTAAGGTGAGTTTTCTGTGTCTGTGGAAAAATAGGGTGTTCACCAAGTTCAATAGTCCGAAAGTGATAAACGAAACCGGAATTATTTGGGTGATTTTTAGATAATAAATACAGAGTATACCAAAAATAATGGACAGGGCAGAGGAAATATAGTTCACCCTCAGCATTAAATGCACTTTGTCCTTTAGTTGGTACTGATCCTGATTGGGTATTCGCATTAAAAAAATTGGTTAATGGTTATATTCTAACCGTAAATATAATCGTTTGAATGTAAGCATGATATATTTTATGGGTTAAAACAATTTATACGTGGAATAAAATTTTATGTAAATCGTTAACATTGCTTAATAGGTTTTATGGTGTTAATTAAGTAGGAAAAAACCCTAGTGTAATTATAAATATATTAATTTTTGGGCAATAAAAAAGCGGCGTCCACTGGGAGACGCCGCTTTTTGGTTCTAAAAGTCCTGTTATTTTAGGAGGGGTACTGGTATTATTCTTCTATTAATACCCATTCTCCCTTATCCAAAAGAGGTTCTGCTTGCTTGTATTTTACTGTCTTGCTTTCACCAGACATCACATGCTTAATGGTTACCCTTTCGTTTCTTCCAATTTTGGCTTTTTCCCTTACAATAGTTTCTGTAACCTGTGGTCTACCTCCTTGGTTTTGACCAGCGGCCCTATTCTGGGCAGACAACTCATCGCTATTGGGGATTTCCTCTTTGGTTGTTTTTAGGTTTTCCTTAGGTCTACGAACGTTACGGGCCTCCTGAATTTCTGAACTTTGGTTGGGCAGTTCCCCTTTGAATAAAAAGGATACGATCTCTTTATTTACCTTATCTATCATGCCTTTGAAGAGTTCAAAAGCTTCAAATTTGTAAATAAGGAGAGGATCTTTTTGTTCGTGTACGGCCAACTGAACAGATTGCTTCAGTTCGTCCATTTTTCTTAAATGGGTTTTCCATGAATCGTCAATGATCGCCAGGGAGATATTTTTCTCAAAATCCGTTACCAGTTGTTTTCCATTACTTTCATACGCATCTTGTAGATTGGTAACCACGTTAAGTGATTTTATCCCGTCTGTAAAAGGCACAACAATTCTTTCAAATTTATTTTCGCTGTCTTCATACACCTTTTTAATAACGGGGAATGCCGTAGCGGCATTTCGTTCCATCTTGTCCTTGTAATGGGAATAGGCCGTTTTATAAATAACATTGGCCATTTCCTGTACCCCCATTTTAGAGAATTCCTCCTCGCTTATTGGGGAGGTGATGGAAAAATATTTAATCAGTTCAAATTCAAAATTTTTGTAGTCACTAGCAGCTTTGTTGGTCTCCACAATCACCTCACAGGTATCGTAGATCATATTGGCTATATCCAACTTTAAACGTTCCCCTTGAAGGGCATGGCGTCTTCTTTTGTAGACCACTTCCCGTTGGGCGTTCATGACATCATCATACTCCAATAACCTTTTACGTACACCAAAGTTATTTTCCTCTACTTTTTTCTGTGCTCTTTCAATAGATTTGGTCATCATGGAATGTTGTATGACCTCACCGTCTTCCAGTCCCATTTTATCCATCATTTTGGCAACTCTGTCCGATCCGAACAATCGCATTAAATTGTCTTCTAGGGAAACGTAGAATTGTGAGCTTCCAGGGTCTCCTTGTCGCCCTGAACGTCCTCTTAACTGTCTGTCTACCCTTCTGGAATCGTGCCTTTCCGTACCAATAATTGCCAGTCCGCCAGCTTCTTTTACTTCCGGACTAAGTTTAATATCCGTTCCACGACCGGCCATGTTGGTGGCTATGGTCACCACCCCTGCATTACCGGCTTCGGCCACGATATCGGCTTCTTTTTTGTGCAATTTGGCATTAAGTACATTGTGCGGAACCTTTCTGATGGTCAGCATACGCGAAAGCAATTCCGATATCTCCACCGAGGTGGTACCAATAAGCACCGGTCTTCCGGATTTTGATATTTTGGTAACCTCGTCTATGATGGCATTATATTTTTCACGTTTGGTCTTGTAGATCAGGTCTTGCCTGTCGTCACGGGCAATAGGTCTGTTGGTCGGGATTTCCATCACGTCCAATTTATAAATTTCCCAGAATTCCCCGGCCTCGGTAATAGCAGTACCTGTCATCCCGGCCAGTTTGCTGTACATTCTAAAGTAGTTCTGCAAGGTTACGGTAGCAAAGGTCTGGGTCATGGCCTCGATCTTTACATTTTCCTTGGCCTCTATAGCCTGGTGCAGTCCGTCCGAATAGCGACGACCATCCATGATACGGCCGGTCTGTTCGTCTACGATCATCACCTTGTTGTCCATTACCACGTACTCTACATCCTTTTCAAATAGGGTATAGGCTTTTAAAAGTTGGTTCATGGTATGGATACGCTCACTCTTTATGGCGAAATCCTTGAACAATTCCTCCTTTAATTCGGCTTCCTTATTAATTTCCAGCTCTTGATTTTCAATTTTTGCTATCTCACTACCTATATCGGGCATTACAAAAAAATCTTTTTCGCCATCGCCGGAAAGATATTCCACCCCCTTTTCGGTAAGTTCTATCTGATTGTTTTTCTCATCTATTACAAACCAAAGATCCTCATCAACCTTGGGCATCTCCCTGTTGTTGTCCTGCATATAGAAGTTCTCGGTCTTTTGGAGCAATTGTTTTACCCCCTCTTCACTAAGAAACTTTATCAATGCCTTGTTTTTGGGAAGTCCCCTATGAACTCTAAGCAATAAAAAGGCACCCTCTTTAGTGTCTCCGTCCTTGATCAGTCTTTTGGCCTCGGCCAATACACCGGTAAGGTAAGCGCGTTGTTTGTTTACTATATCGCCCACCTTGGGTTTAAGCTCGTTAAACTCATGACGGTCCCCCTCGGGTACCGGTCCTGAAATAATAAGTGGGGTACGTGCATCATCTACAAGAACCGAATCTACCTCATCCACTATGGCGTAATTATGTGGCCTTTGAACAAGGTCTGTAGGCGTATGTGCCATATTGTCCCGCAGGTAGTCAAAACCAAATTCGTTATTGGTACCATAGGTGATATCAGCATTATAGGCCGCCCTTCGGCCATCAGAATTGGGTTGGTGCTTGTCTATACAATCAACCGAGAGGCCGTGAAATTCAAATATAGGCGCCATCCAGGCACTATCCCTCTTGGCCAAATAGTCGTTCACGGTTACCAAATGTGCCCCGTTGCCAGTAAGGGCATTTAAATAAAGTGGTAGGGTCGCAACCAAGGTCTTTCCTTCCCCAGTTTGCATTTCCGCAATTTTCCCTTGGTGGAGTGCAATACCTCCAATTAACTGTACATCGTAATGTACCATGTCCCAAGTAACTTGTTTTCCTGCTGCGTCCCAAGAGTTCTTCCAAATAGCATTATCCCCGTCCAAGCTAACATAATCTTTGCTGCCCGAAAGTAATCTGTCGTTTTCAGTGGCCGTTACACTCAGGGTTTCATTATTGGCAAAACGCTTGGCTGTTTCCTTTACTACGGCAAATGCCTCCGGTAGCATGTCGGACAAGGTCTTTTCCGAAATGGAGTACGCCTCCTCTTTTAATTTGTCTATTTCCGTATAAATATCTTCATTCTTATCTATGTCGGTAGATGATTTTACCTCATTCAACAACTCCTCTATTTTGTCGTTGATGGCCTTGCAGTCTTCCTTTATTTTATTCTTGAAAAAAGTGGTTTTGGCCCGAAGTTCGTCATGACTTAATTTTTCCAGTTCCGCTTCAAAAGATTTTATTTGATTTACTAAAGGCTGAAGGATCTTAACATCTTTCTTGGATTTGTCCCCTACAAATACCTTTAATACCGAATTTAAAAAACTCATAGTGTTTTCTGTTGTTTATATATGACCGTGTTTAGGCCACAAAGTACGTATATGCCCTAACAGATGTTAGGGGCAGTGTTATATTGTCTATTGGTATTGGATTAACCGAAGTCAAAATTACGTAAAAAAAAAGCCTCATATGAGACTTTTTTGTTGAAATTCCGT
>CAXAVP010000298.1:0-5026 GCA_963972175.1 uncultured Arenibacter sp. | reverse complement strand
TGCTATTGGCAAGGATAAGCAGCAAGATGCTATAAATTCCGGTTTTGCCCTAAGGTATTTGTTGGAAAACGATATTAAGCCAAGTGACATTATTACCAGAAAGTCTTTTGAAAATGCGGTGCGACTACTAACGCTATTGGGGGGGTCTACCAATGCGGTTCTTCACTTTTTGGCCATTGCCAAAGCGGCGGGAGTTGATTTTACTTTGGATGATTTCCAAAAAATTAGTGATAGCACTCCATTTTTGGCAGATTTAAAGCCTAGTGGAAAATATTTGATGGAGGATCTTCATCGTGCCGGAGGGACGCCAGCAGTTATGAAATTTATGTTGGATAACGGGATGTTGCACGGTGACTGTTTAACCGTAACCGGGAAGACCATCGCAGAGAACTTGGCAGAGTTGCCTGGTCTTGTTGAAGGTCAGGATATAGTAAAGCCATTGAGTGCACCTATCAAGGAAACAGGCCATTTGAGAATTTTATATGGTAACCTGGCCGAACATGGGGCAGTAGCAAAGATTACGGGCAAGGAAGGATTGCATTTCACTGGTACGGCAAAGGTTTTTGACGACGAGTTTGCAGCCAATGCCGGAATTGGAAAAGGTCTGGTGCAAAAAGGAGATGTGGTGGTAATTCGCTACGAAGGGCCCAAAGGTGGCCCAGGAATGCCAGAAATGTTGAAGCCTACAGCAGCCATTATGGGAGCTGGCCTAGGAAAGGATGTGGCCCTGATCACCGATGGTAGATTTTCTGGAGGTACCCACGGTTTTGTGGTTGGCCACGTTTGTCCAGAAGCACAGGATGGGGGAACCATTGCATTGATCAAGGATGGGGATATAATTACCATTGATGCAGAGAAAAACAGTATTTCAGTAGACCTTAGCGAAGAAGAATTAAATACGCGTAGGGCAAATTGGGTACAGCCACCACTAAAAGTAAAAAGAGGAAGTCTATACAAATATGCCAAAACGGTATCATCTGCCTCCCAAGGTTGTGTTACTGATGAATTATAGGAAGCGGGCAACAATATAGTCCACAAAAATTATAAAGGGTTTTATACCTAAGTATGTTAACCGATTAGGTCTACAAATTATGGAAACATTAAAAAAGGAAAAAGCAGCGTCAACAGAGCAGGGCACAATTAGGATAAGCGGTGCCGAGGCTATCATTCATTGTCTATTGGCAGAGGGTGTAGACTTAATTTATGGATACCCGGGAGGTGCGATTATGCCCTTGTATGATGAATTGTATAAATTTCAGGATAAACTAACCCATATTTTAACACGTCATGAGCAGGGGGCAACCCATGCTGCCCAAGGTTATGCCAGGGTAACTGGACAGGTAGGGGTAGCGGTAGCTACTTCTGGTCCTGGAGCAACCAATTTGGTAACGGGCTTGGCAGATGCTCAGATAGATAGTACTCCAATGGTATGTATTACTGGGCAGGTACCACGTCAATTGTTGGGATCTGATGCTTTTCAGGAAACTGATATCATAGGTATTTCCACTCCGGTCACTAAATGGAATTGTCAGGTTACAAAAGCTTCGGACATACCGGAGGTGTTGGCCAAGGCATTTTATATTGCCAGATCGGGTAGGCCAGGTCCAGTTTTGGTAGATATTACCAAGAACGCCCAATTTGAGGAGTTCAACTTCTCATACGAACACTGTAAAGGAGTAAGGAGTTATAATCCGTATCCCAAACCAAACCTAAAGTCCATTGAAATTGCAGCCGAATTGATCAATGCGGCCAAAAAACCATTAATTGTTTTTGGGCAGGGCGTTATTTTAGGTGAGGCAGAGGTGCAGCTTAAGGCCTTGGTGGAAAAGGCAGGTGTTCCAGCAGCGTGGACAATACTTGGGCTTTCCGCACTGGATACCGAACATCCACTGAATGTTGGAATGGTGGATGTTCGGGAATTATGGCCCCAATTTATTGACCAATGAATGCGATGTACTCATTGCCATTGGTATGCGTTTTGACGATAGGGTAACCGGTAGTTTGGATACCTATGCCAAACAAGCTAAAATAATACACTTTGATATAGATCCGGCTGAAATTAATAAAAATGTCAAGGCAGATGTTGCCGTTCTGGGGGATGCCAAGGAAACGCTGTCCCTATTGCTGCCAATGGTAAATGCCAATAAGCATGAATCATGGCATAATGAATTTAAGGAGAAATATAAAATAGAATTTGATCAGGTTATAAAAAATGATGTGTACCCAACCAAGGAAAAGCTAACCATGGCCGAGGTGATTGAGGAAATCAATATAGCCAGTGGTCAGAAGGCCATCATAGTTTCTGATGTGGGGCAACACCAGATGATTGCCTGTAGATATGCAAAATTTAAACAAACCAAGAGTAATGTTACCTCAGGAGGATTGGGGACAATGGGCTTTGCGTTGCCAGCGGCCATAGGAGCCAAAATGGGGGCCATGGATAGGGAAGTGGTTGCTATTATAGGGGACGGAGGTTACCAGATGACCATACAGGAATTGGGAACAATCTTTCAGAACAAAACTCCGGTCAAGATCGTAGTATTGAACAATGACCATTTAGGAATGGTACGTCAATGGCAGGAACTGTTTTTTGAAAGTAGATATGCCTCTACCGTAATGACCAACCCCGATTTTGTAAAGATTGCCGAAGGGTACCATATCCAATCCAGAAGGGTAAGTGAGAGAGATGACCTAAAAGCAGCGGTGCAGGAGATGTTGGCTTCCAAGGATGCCTACTTTTTGGAGGTAAAGGTAGAAAAAGAGGATAATGTTTTCCCAATGATACCATCAGGGGCATCAGTATCGGATATACGTTTGAAATAAGCAAGGTAATGGCCAATTTGGATATTTCAAATATACCCGCAATACATGATGAGATTGTAAGAAAATCCAAGGAAATAGGATTTACAATGCCCTCAGACCTGTATATAGGGTCTTTGTTAAAAACGTTGATCGCTTCCAAACCTAATTCCCGATTTTTGGAATTGGGGACTGGTATAGGGCTTTCGCTCTCTTGGATGATAGCAGGAATGGATGAAGATTCTGAATTGATTTCTATTGATAACGATTCAGTGCTCAGTGAAATTGCCAGTAATTATTTTGGGAATGATGAACGGGTCAAGATAGTTTGTGAAGATGCTGCTGAATGGATCAAAAATTACAACGGTAAAAAATTCGACTTGGTTTTTGCAGACGCATGGCCAGGTAAATATAGTGAGTTGGATGAATTGCTAGATCTAATTAATACTGGTGGATTTTACGTTGTAGATGATTTAAAGCAACAGCCAAACTGGCCGGTAGGGCATGAGGAAAATGTACATAAATTGTTGGATTATCTGGATAGTAGAATAGATTTGGTCATTACAAAAATGAATTGGTCTACTGGATTGATTGTAGCAGTTAAAAAATAAAATAATTAATAATTTAAATAGTCCGTAGCCTACTATTGGAAAAGGCTGGGACTGGGATTAGGAAATGGAAAAAAAATGGTTTACGATTTCAGTATACTCCGAGAATAGCGTTGGACTACTGAATAGGATATCAGGGATATTCTTAAAGCGTCATATAAATATAGAGAGTTTAAATGTTTCTAAATCGGAAATTGAAAATGTGTCCAAATTCACTATTGTGGTCTATACCACCAATGATTGGGTAAACAACATTGTGGGACAGATAGAAAAGCAAATAGAGGTGATAAAGGCGTTTTACCATACCGATGAGGAGACCATCTATCAAGAATCTGCCTTGTTCAAGATTGCCTCTTCGCTATTGTTCGATGAAAGAAACATTCAGAATATCATCAAGGAAAGTAATTCGCAAATAGTGACCGTATCCAGGGACTATTTTGTTTTAGCAAAAACAGGTAGAAGAAATGAAATTGATGATATGTACCAGCAATTAAAGCCTTACGGAATCATGCAATTTGTACGTTCGGGAAGGATTTCTGTTTCCAAAGCCGAAATGCAGATTTCCGCCTTACTTAAAGAATTTAATCAATAAATAGTTAACCCCGACCAGTGTCGGGATAAAAATCCAGTTTAAAAAATGGCAAATTATTTCAATACGCTATCACTAAGAGAGCAATTAACCCAATTGGGGAAATGTAGGTTTATGGAATCTACAGAATTTTCTGATGGTGTATCAGCTTTAAAAGGGAAGAAGATCGTAATCGTTGGTTGCGGAGCCCAAGGACTTAACCAAGGTTTAAATATGCGCGATTCCGGATTGGACATTTCGTATACCTTAAGGGAAGCGGCAATAAAGGAAAAAAGACAATCATTTATCAACGCAACAGAGAATGGTTTTAACGTAGGTACTTATGAAGAACTTATTCCTACTGCCGATGTGGTTATTAACCTAACTCCCGATAAGCAGCATACCAGCGTAGTATCGGCTATTATGCCATTGATGAAAAAAGGAGCCACTTTATCTTATTCACACGGTTTCAATATTGTAGAAGAAGGAATGCAGATCCGTGAAGATCTAACTGTTATAATGGTTGCTCCCAAATGTCCTGGTTCCGAGGTACGTGAGGAGTACAAAAGAGGCTTTGGTGTACCTACCTTGATTGCGGTTCACCCAGACAATGACCCAGAGGGCAAGGGCTTGGCGCAGGCAAAAGCTTATGCTGTTGGTACTGGAGGACATAGGGCCGGAGTATTGGAATCTTCCTTTGTTGCTGAAGTTAAATCCGATTTGATGGGTGAGCAAACCATACTTTGTGGGTTGTTGCAAACTGGATCTATTCTTTGTTTTGATAAAATGATTGAAAAGGGTGTGGATGCAGGCTATGCTTCCAAACTTATTCAGTACGGATGGGAAACTATTACCGAAGGTCTTAAATATGGTGGTATTACCAATATGATGGATCGTTTGTCCAACCCAGCAAAAATTAAGGCTTTTGAATTATCTGAAGAATTAAAGGAAATAATGCGTCCGTTATTCAACAAGCATATGGACGATATCATGAGTGGTCATTTTTCCAAGACTATGATGGAAGACTGGGCCAATGACGATAAAAACCTAT
>CAXAVP010000297.1:0-5040 GCA_963972175.1 uncultured Arenibacter sp. | reverse complement strand
GCTGTATTTATTGCCCAGGCCTTTGGAATGGATCTTAGTTTTGGCACCCAATTGGGAATCATTGTTACGGCCACCTTGGCTTCTATAGGTAGTGCTGCCGTACCAGGAGCAGGAATGGTAATGTTGGTCATTGTTCTGGCACAAGCCGGAATACCGGAAGCAGGCCTTGCCCTAATTTTTGCCGTAGACCGCCCCTTGGACATGTGTAGGACGGTGGTAAATGTTACCGGGGATGCAGCCGTGTCCATGATGGTAGCTAAATCGGTAGATAAATTGGGCGAGCCCAAAATTAGGGAATGGAGCGATCATTATAAGGTGAAAAAGTAATTGCTTGCCATGCTTTCCATTCTTGGGAAGTCTAAACTTATTTTTTTGGCGATACTACCAATAAACACAAGCAGAAGGGTTGGTGTATTGTTAATCTATAAACCTACACAAACACATTCTCAATCTTTGCGATTGTCTGGAGGGGTGTATGCCCTAAGCCAATAGAAGAGAGTAATTTCTTGTATTATAATTAAAAATAAAGAGTGGTACTGAGGGGCTATTACACTTGGGGTCATACAATTTTTATATATCAAATAGCTTTTGTGGTTATGCGCAATGGTGCAGTGTTGAAATAGTGTTAATTATTTTTATCTGCACTTGGAATAATAAGCTAGATTTTGATATCTTTGTACCGTTATTTAAAAAAAAATAAGCAAACATGTTCGATTTTGACCAATATCTAGGGTTTTTAGCATTTTTGACCATTTTAACCATCGGTTTTTGGTTAATGATTTTTCTTTTGACATTTGTAATTCCTTATTGGATAGGAGGTTCTATCTTGGAAATATTGAAGGAAAAGCGCGAAGCTAAAAAAGCAAAGCGTGACCAATAGGGATACGATATAATATAAAAAAAGGGAGCCAATTGGCTCCCTTTTTTTGTGCTATTTGATCTGGAACTATCCCTCAAACTCCATATCATCACCACCGCCATTGCGGCCGCCCCTATTTCCGTCCCTTTGGTTTTGGGGCTGGTTGAATCGGTATTGAAAGGATAAGGTGATCTGTCGTTGCCGCCACTGAAATTCACTATAGGTAAAAACGTTCTCCGTTCGGGTTTCGGACATTCTTTTTCGGGTATTAAAAATATCGCTGACATTTAATGAAATGGAGGCATTGTCATTTAAAATGTCCTTGCTCAGAGCTAAATCCGAACTAAGCATACCCTTGTTTTTGCTTTGGGCATCCCGGGAAGGACCTCTATAAAAGAAGTTGGTCTGAAAATCTATTTTACCGGGCAATGGTAATTTTGCACTAAAACGGGTGAACCAAGAAAAATTATCGGCATCAAAATTTTGTACCACTTCTTCATCCTGACTGTTTATATAGGTGTAGTCCCCTTTTAAATTTCTTTGGTACGCATTTAGGTTCCAGCTTAGTCTCCAATTTCGTTTAGGCGTAAAAGTGGTGGTAAATTCCATACCGTAGCGTTCTTCCGTTGCCAAGTTTATAGGGCTACGTACCTGTACCGGTACCACAATTGGATTCTGTGGGTCGTCCGGGTTTTCTATGGTTACAAAATCGCCTGTCTCTCGGGTGACAAACTGAAATACCCCTGTAGATCTATTAAAATAACCGCTGGTAGTAAAGCTCATCTTATCCCATCTTCTCAAATACCCCAGATCGTAGGCATCGGTAAAAGTAGGGTCTAGATCTGCATTTCCTTGGAAAAGATTCGTATTACTGGAGCGCGAAGGGAAGGGGTTGATATATCTGGATCGTGGTCTTCTCAATCTTTTGCTGTAGCTTATGGTAACTTGCTCTTCTTCCGAAAATTCATAACCCAAGAAAATGGACGGAAACCAATTTACATAATTCTTGTTGGTTGCTTCGTTGGTGTTGAGCAGTTCTATACCAATATCCGAAGCTTCCATTCGCAATCCACCTAGGATACTGAACTTGTCTATCTTGGTGCCCAACTGTGTATAGGCCGCATTAATATATTCCCTATAGTTTAATTCATTGCTAAAATTGGGGTCGCTGTTAAAACTACCGTCCTGTTGAAGCACTCCAAAATCAAAATCGGTATTGTTGTCGTTGAAGGTACCGCGATAGCCCATCTCAAATTGTGATTGGTTATCCTTACCAAATGGCAGAACATAATCCATTTGTAGCAATTGCGATTTTTGTGTTTGGTTGTCTATGGTCCTTTCGGTATCAAGGTCAATATTATCCCCTAAAATAACCTCGCTAATTATAGAGTTTTCATCATCTATGCCTTTGGAATATTGGTAGTCAAAGGTTAGGGTATGCCCGTCTTTATCAAATTTCTTCTGGTAATTTAGGGAGTATTGTACCTCTTCTTCAAATTCGTCCTCCACGGTAGAACGGTTTCTTTGAATGGTAGGGTCCATATTGGCATCAAAATTAAAGAAATCTACATCCACCGAATTGTCGCCGTTGGACTTTCCAAAAACAAAGGAATTGGTAATACTACTGCTTTCGTCTAAAAAGAGCTCAAAGCCTACGTTGGTGTTAAAACTCTTGTCCTTTCTTTGGTAGTCCCTTATTTCGTCCTGAAAACTTAGGGTATTGCCGTTTTCATCAAAGTTTTCCTGTTCAAAAAGTGCATTCCCTGGACCGCTTCGGTAGCGATAGGTGGTGTTGGTAAAAATATTGAAATTGTCCCGTCTAAGGTTGAGGCTTAGCGCGCCACCATAGCTTGCCGGATGGCCCGTATATACATTAACAGACCCATTGAGTCCGGCTGTTTTGCTTTGCTTTAGAACAATGTTTAAAATACCAGCTGTTCCCTCCGCATCGTACCTTGCCGATGGGTTGGTAATAACCTCTACCTTTTCTATGGCGTCCGAAGGTAACTGCTGTAGTGCATCCGGACTTAAACCGGATAAGGCCGATGGTTTCCCATTGATCAGGATCCGGACACTTTCATTGCCCCGTAAACTTATATTGCCTTCCACATCTACAGAAACAGAAGGGACGTTACTCAATACATCGGTTACGGATCCCCCTTTAACGGTTAGGTCAGAACCCACATTGTACACCTTCTTGTCTAACCGTAACTCAACGGTGGTACGTTCACCTATCACTTCCACCTCGGCCAGCTGGGCAACATCCAAGGATAGTCGTATGGTGCCTAGGTCTGTGGACGATCGTAAATTTTGATTGTTTAGGGTATAGGATTTGTAGGAGATATACTCAATACTAATATTGTAGTTCCCTGGAGGGGTTTCTACCTCAAACTTACCAGTTGCATCCGTAATGCCCCCGGTAACCTTATCAGGGTTTCTAACACTTTGTAAGACCAAAGTAGCATATTCCAATGGCACATTGGTCTCCTGATCTATAACTGTCCCAGTTATTTTTATGGGTTGTTGCGGTGCCTGAGGCCCCTGTGCAAAATTTACTAATGAAGTGAATAATAATACAACTGGGATTAGTTTTTTCATGTTATGGTTTAGATTTTTTCTTTTTTCTTTTCTTCTTTTTGTCCTTAACTTTTTTAAAGTTGTTTTTTTGAAGTTCTACAAAAGCTTCATATTTATCGGCCGGAAGCCCAGCTTTGAGTTCTTCATCCTGTTTCTTGGTTATTTTTTCATAGCCTTCCCTCATTTTATCGGCTGGCAATTCCAATATCTGCAATTCAATACGTTCCTGTAAGTACTTTTTTAAAGTGGTACTTAGAATGGCTTCCTCAAAGGCATTAAGACCCAATTTTTCTGTAATTCCCGGCATTTCGGCATCTACAATTTGGGCTGCCGTTAATTTTTCGGGCTCCTTGGGCGTCTCCTGCACCTGTGGAATGGTATTTCGCTGCCTGCCATACCCGTAACCATTATATCCGCCGTATCCATATCCGTATCCATTACCATATCCGTATTGGGCATTTAAAAAGGGGAATGATAATACGACCAATACAATACTTATAAATAATCTTCTCTTTGTCCTCATGATGATAAGCAATTAGTGGGATTCCAAAAATAATCGATGGTTTAACCATCAATAGTTAAATGTTTGTTAATTCCAAATACCTCAAGAATCACACCTGTTTTAGACTGTATTCCCGGTATTGTAGGTAGGACCGGGTGGGTTTGTAGTTGTGCACCCGATCCATTTACTAAAACCTAAGTTCTTTATTGTCCCAATAAACTATCTATGTTTTGGGGCGGCCGCCCTATAACGCCCTTGTTATTACTAATAACAATAGGTCGTTCAATTAGCTTTGGGTGGTTTACCATGGCGGTTATAACCTCCTCATCGGTCATGGTCTTTCCTTTGAAATTTTCTTTCCAAACAGCCTCGTTTTTTCTAACCAGCTCTATAGGGGGGATATTCAAAATTTCTAGAATGGATTTTAACTCTTCATGGCTAGGGACTTCTTCAAGGTATTTAACGACCTCAAAATCCTTACCCGATTTCTCCAGTATGGCCAGACCTTCCCTGGATTTCCTGCATCTTGGGTTGTGGTATATCTTAATCATATTGCTATTGTTTTGTTTAGTAGGGGGGGGTATCCTCTGTCGCTTTGGGGCTAAAGTCTAATTTTAACACTAGGAATACTTTACCCTATATTTCAGACTCCGATAATCATGCTGTTTTTTTAGTCCCTACTATGGATTAAATTTCTTCTTTTTGGCCCATCATCATTAGGTAGGCCTTTAAAAATGGATCTAAGGAACCGTCCATTACAGCCTCTACGTTCCCTGTTTCTTCACCGGTACGCACATCTTTCACCAATTTATAGGGGTGCATAACGTAGTTTCTAATTTGGGAACCCCATTCAATTTTCATTTTGGAGGATTCTATTTCCTGACGGGCTTCCATTTTCTTTCTCAATTCTATTTCGTACAATTGGGACTTCAGCATTTTTAAGGCCGTGGCCCTATTGTCATGCTGCGACCTCGAATCTGAGCAGGAAATTTGAATTCCACTGGGTTTATGCGTTAGCTGTACTTTTGTTTCCACCTTGTTCACATTTTGTCCCCCCGCACCACTGGATCGGGCAGTGGTAATCTCCACATCGGCAGGGTTA
>CAXAVP010000296.1:0-5058 GCA_963972175.1 uncultured Arenibacter sp. | reverse complement strand
TGATATCCATACCCGTCATAAATCCGTAGGCAATAGCAGAAAAGAGCAGGACAAAAAAGGGATGGACCTTAATTTTGATGATACCCACAATAAGTAGGGTCAGAGATAATACTAAAGCTATTAGGTATGTCATGGTTTATTTTTTGGTTGTGGTGGTTATTATATGTTATTTACCATTCGGTAAAATTTCCGTCCTTGCCGCGCCATATGGGATTGGCCCAGTTATGACCAATTTTCTGGCCTTCCCTTAACTTTTCTTCATTCATTTCTACCCCCAGTCCGGGTTTTTGAAATAGATCTATATATCCTTCCTTAATATCAAATATTTCAGGGTTTATAACGTAATCCAGCAAATCAAAGCCTTGGTTGTAATGGATACCGATACTGTTTTCTTGAATTACGGCATTGGCCGATACAAAGTCTACATGTAGGGCAGAAGCCAAGGATATGGGACCTAGTGGGCAATGTGGTGCAAGGGCCACATCGTAGGCTTCAGCCATGGTGGCTATACGCCTTACCTCAGAAATGCCTCCGGCGTGACTCAGATCTGGTTGTATAATGTCTACCACCCCATCTGCCAGGATCTTTTTAAAATCCCATCTAGAAAACATGCGTTCCCCAGTAGCTATGGGGATGCTGGTGTAGTTATATATGTGTTGTAAGGCATCGTTATTTTCACTAAGCACAGGTTCTTCCAAAAACATGGGCTCATAAGGGGCAAGCTCATCTATTAGTCGCTTTACCATTCCCTTGTGTACACGACCGTGAAAATCCAACCCTATATCCAGGCTGTTGCCAAATTCTTCCCGTAGCAATCCAATGTTTCTGGATACTTTTTTTATATCCTGTAAAGAAGAAATCCAATCCATGCCCCCGGTAGCATTCATTTTTACCGCTTGGAAACCGGCCTTTACCTTTTCATGTGCCTGTTCCAAAACTACTTCGGGATTATCGCCACCTATCCAGCAATACATTTTCATTTTTTCCCTTACGGCCCCTCCCAATAAATCGTGCACCGGTACACCAAGGTGTTTTCCTTTAATGTCCCACAAGGCCTGATCTATACCCGAAAGAGCGCTCATAAGTATGGGACCTCCACGATAAAATCCGCCGCGATATAGTATCTGCCAAATATCTTCAATATTTCTGGCAGATTTACCTAAAAGATATTGTTGCAATTCCATTACACAGGCCGCTACGGTATCGGCTTTTCCTTCAACAACAGGTTCTCCCCATCCAACAATCCCTTCTTTGGTAGTTATCTTTACAAAAAGCCACCTTGGCGGTACCTTAAAGAGTTCAATTTTTTCAATGATCAATGGATCTTTCATAATGGTTTTAAAAGTTTTATAAATTGCTTGGCCTTAGTTACTGTTTCTTCAAAATCGGTCTTGGACTTTATGGGTTTGGCAAGACTTCCACCAACTCCCACACCCAGGGCTCCTGCCTTTAGCCATTCTTGGGCATTGTTGGTGTTTATTCCTCCAACGGCGAAGAAGTTTACGGTTCTAAAGGGACCATTTATGGTTTTGAAATAGTTTAACCCCAGTGGTCCCGCCGGGAATAACTTTATGATATCGGCTCCAGCATCCACGGCTTCGGTTATTTCTGTGGGTGTCATGGCACCCATAAGTACTGGGATGTTATGCTCATGGGCAATTTGGATTACCTCTACCTTGGTATTGGGCGTTACCAAAAATTGTGCCCCGGATGCTATGGCCTTTTTGGCTATTTCCTTATTGGTAACCGTTCCGGCACCAACTATGGTGTTTGGGTGATTATTTCTTGCCTCTTTTATCCCGTCCAGGTATCCTGGGGTATTGGAGGTGATTTCCAAGACCTTTACTCCGCCAGTAACCAGTGCCTTTACCACTTGTTCTATGTCAGAACTATGCGGTATCCTAATGATTGCAACCAGTTTTTCCTTCAATATTTGATCAAGGATTTTTGTTTTTTCCATGGTATTTTGTAAACAGGGCACTGCCTTTTTATTAACTAAATTATATCCAACATTGGGCATTTAAAGCCTTTCTTACTGCATTTAAATTGTATCGTGGAAATTATTTCACTGGCTATCCAGGAATGTCTATAGTAGCTGTTGGAAGCTTTCATTTTTTTGAAGAACAGGTATGGGGACCACTGCTGAGTGCTACCTCTAAAATCTATAGGGTCCATAGGATACTATTTTGCATAAGTAAGGGTAGTTGCATGTGCTTTAGACTTGTCCATAAGGGAATTACGTTTTTAAATATAGGGATTAGATTTTATATTTTAAACGATTATAAAGTCCATAGGCAAGGACTACAACATAATTGTTTTACCCGTTTTAAATGATTCGTCGGCTGCCAATACAATTTTGAGACTGTTGATAGCGTCTGTTAAGTGGGAGCTTAGGTCATGATTGTTGCGTATGGCCTTCAACAAAAATTCTTGTTCCAATTTACAGAGTGCATCATGATCCGGTTCATCCTCCGTTTTAATAAATTCATCTTTTTTAACAAATTCCCCTTCTTTGGTTATTTCGCTATGGTGTAACTGTAAACAACCAGTCTTGGTATGCCCTTCAATATTTTGGGAATCAGCCTCCATTTTGTCCGAGATGGAAACGGATCCCTTAGGTCCAATAACATCCTTTATAAAAACAGCAGTTTCACTCATCATGGGACCCCATCCAGCTTCGTACCATCCTACGGATCCATCTTTAAACCGTACCTGTAATTGGCCATAATTGTACATATTGGGATCAATTTCATCGCTAAGATGGGCTCCTATGGCACTAACGCTTATTGGTGCGGATCGCGTCATAAGGCACATGATATCCACATAGTGTACCCCACAGTCTACAATTGGGGACATAGATCTCATTAGTTGTTTGTGCGTGTACCATTTATCCCCGGAACTTTGTTGGTTTAGGTTCATACGCATTACCAGGGGTTTGCCAAGGGTTTGTGCTACCTCAACAAACTTGGTCCATGAAGGGTGTACCCTTAAAATATATCCTACTACCATTTTTCTATTCCTGGCCAAGGCCAAATCTACCAATTCTTGGGCCTCCGTTACCGTGAGGGCCAGCGGTTTCTCTACAAAAACATGGGCACCGGCCAATAAACTTTTTCTAACGTATTCCGCATGTGTATCCGGATAGGTGTTTATGGAAACTACCTGAGGGTTGGTCTTTTCCAGAGCCTCGTCAAAACTGGCATAGGTGGGCAGCCCCCCCAATTCCTGTGACAATTTTTCCCTGCTTTCGGGTTTACGGCTCACCAGTCCTACAATTTCAAAATCTTCCAGTTGATGATAGGCCCTGGCATGGGAAATGCCCATATTACCACATCCTACCACCAGCGTTTTAAGTTTTTCCATTTTTTATATTTTAAATGTTTATTTCTTCTATTGTTCTATGGCATAAGCCATTATTTAATTTGCTTTGTTTCCTCATTATTATGAACTCCCTTAGGCAAAGGTCATAAATTGTTGTCCATTCTAGCTTAGAGCTGATCGTGGCAACGTAGGACCATACTTTCTTAAGCTTTGTTGCTCCATGGGGAGTAATTTGTGAACAGCTAGCGCATAGCTTGCCATCCGGACCACCTAAATAGTAGCTCCGACCTAAAAAGATGCTAAAGAGGTTTTTGTGTACAATATAAAGACAACCCATTAAACCAACTATCGCCATAAGTAGGAGCGAGGCATGTTTAATGGGTTGAAGTATCATAGGAAGCGATTT
Organism: uncultured Arenibacter sp.; assembly: GCA_963972175.1. Lineage (GTDB taxonomy): Bacteria > Bacteroidota > Bacteroidia > Flavobacteriales > Flavobacteriaceae > Arenibacter. Next base: position 1,331 of record CAXAVP010000296.1, on the reverse strand, counting down.
TATCGCTTAAATTAATTAATTTTTAAAGAACATAAATGCTTTTTTTATAGGTGTTGAGTTCCTTTATGGTTTAAAAAACTAATTCGCCTATTATAAGCTGAATAGAAAAAAATAGATTTTTTGTTTTTAGGAAATACTATAGTTATTGCATGGTTTTATCAAGTGTGGGAATAATAAGTTTACTAAGTTCTTCGTACCCCTTTTTGGTATAGTGAACATCATCATCACCTATACCGTGTTTTTTGTGGATGGCTTTGGATTTTTTATAAATATCGTTAACCAAAACACCATTTTTTTTCATGACCAATTTAGCAGCTGCGTTGTATTTGGGTACATCTTTAGTGAACCTACCGGCTTCCTTTTTTGGTACATAGGTGGTGGTAACAAATATTAATTTGGCAGTGGTATTGGCTTTTAGGGTTTTTACCAGTTCTTCCAAATTTTTGGTATAGGTTTCCAAATTATAGGTTATGCTGCCGTTTTCTTTATCCCGGTTCCCATAGATTTTAGAATCGGCATGTCTGTAACACAGATCCCATAGTCCCCAATTAATTTGAATAATATCCCAGTTTTCGTCTCTTATCCAGTCCTTTATTTTTTTTAGTCCGGTTCCAGTGTGTTGTGCATTTCCCGGATTGTGTTTTACAATGGCTTTTGATGCCAAGGCTTCTTTAACCTTAGGGAAATACCCAATGGAAATAGAGTCGCCTATGATCAATATTTTAGGTTCTTTTGGTTTGTAACCAGTACAAAGTATAATACCAATGGCCAATAGGAAATAGAATTTTTTCTTCATGAATTTTTAATTTTTTAGGAATAAAAATTAAATAAAAATTTTAGAACGAATTATGGTAGCTCTTATAAAGTCCCAACTTTTAGGGTAATGGCAATTTAGACGTTTTATTTTACTTAATGCATTACGGAACTAGGGCTGGCAAAGATGTAATACCAAAGATCATCCTTGGATTTGTGGGTGGGGAGCTGTCTAAATGCGGTAGAGCTATATAGGCAAATTGCTTGGTATTTGTTTTAATTTATGAATGTTATAGAAAATCACTACATTGTTCTTACCAAATAATCAACCAATTACATCATGACAAACCAAACAAACAACCTTAGTAAGAGGTTATTTTCACTTGACGTATTTAGAGGTTTAACCATGTTTCTGCTAATTGCGGAGGCCGCTGGCTTTCACGGCAGTTTTGGGGAATACACGGAAAACAACCTTTACTTACACCCCTTGGCCGAACAATTGCACCACCACCCTTGGAACGGTTTGCGTTTTTGGGATTTGATTCAACCATTTTTTATGTTCATTGTTGGGGTGGCCA
>CAXAVP010000295.1:0-5099 GCA_963972175.1 uncultured Arenibacter sp. | reverse complement strand
GGTACCTCATGCCCTTTTGGTTGGTAGGTACTATGATATCCCCGGCGGCGAAGTTTATCCTTTCTTTTGTGCTGGACACTTGGGTGTTAAAATGAGGGTAGTGGCCTTCGTATGGACTTTTAAAGGTTTCATAGCAGTTTATTTTGTATGACTCTACCTCCATTGTACTATCTTTCTTAAGGATCTCATAGTCTATTTGGTTTAAGGCCAACAAATCTATAATCTTGTCCCAACCTTTTTTTATGATGTAAGCTTTTGGGATTTCCACCTCATGGGTGTAGGTATAATAATTGTGATAGTCAACTTTTTTTATGTAAGGTCTTTCCCTGTCGTATTTAATGCGGGGAAATCCTGTTACTTCGCTATCTATTATATCGGCTTCATAGCCTTTAAATTTAATAGTGGTTGATTTGGTGCTGTCTATGGTCCATTGTAAGGGATAATTTTGTTTCTCCAAATAGGCTTCAAATCTACGCTCCCTAAGTTTTTTTATTTTTTCGTAGTCCCTGTCGGATATTTCAATGATTTTTGTCATAAGGGCATATACACCTTCCACCCTTTCTTTGTACGGTTTAAGCATATGTGTTTCAACCATTAATCCAAGGGTGTTCCACAGACTGGTGTATCCTGTGGAATATCTAGGGTAATCCATAAATTGGGAGAATCCATTTTCCGGTATTTCATTAAACACGTTTACATAAGGTGTAATGTCCCAATCAATTTTCAATAAGGCTTTTTCAAGGGAGGGCATCATTTCTTTGTTCAGGTAGCTGCCCAACTCCCCACCTAATTTGTTGTGTTGGGTAAATAAGTGGGTAAGGGTGTATTGGTAGTCTGCTCCATTGCTTACATGGTTGTCTATAAAGATATCCGGTTTTACCAAGTGAAAAATTTCGGCAAAAGTCCGTGCGTTTTTGGTGTCGGCTTTGATAAAATCCCTATTGAGGTCATAATTTTTGGCATTACCTCTAAATCCATATGATTTGGGTCCGTTCTGGTTAACCCGGGTTGTGGAATTTCTATTTAGGGAGCCGCCTACGTTATAAATGGGGATGGTTACAAGGACAGTATGTTTTGGTGGGGCAATTTTCTTTAGTGCGAGGTCCCTGTAAAGTAGCATTGTGGCATCAATACCATCGCTCTCCCCAGGATGTATCCCATTGTTGATCAATAGGATATTTTTGTCCCTGCCAATTTTTTGAAAGTTGAAATCGGCATCAGGATTAAAGGTTACCATATGCAGTGGATGACCGCTGTCTGTATTGCCAATAATTTGAATATTGATTTCCGGGAATTCCTTTGCGAGCTGAATGTAGAACTCAATAGTTTCCAGATAGGTGGCTGTTTCTTGACCCTGACTTTTTTCGAAAACAGTTTTAATATGTTCAATCTTTTTTCCTTTCTTGGTCTCGCAAGAAAATATACAAAGCATCAGAAGTAGTCCTGTTAGAAGCCTCACTATGTCGTGGTTTGCTGTTTAAAGATAAAATTGCCGTTGATGCATTTTTAAAAACCAGTTTTTTTCTAGGTTTTAAGAACTTTGGTAGCGGCTGTTTGGTTATTTGTTGCCAACTTCAAAGTTAGGTAATATGGGCTATTAAACAGCGACTATCTCTGTTATTTCTTCAATTTCCGACCTTTTAATAGGCTTGCTGTTAAATTGGATGCAATGATGGGTTAAGGATTTAAAGTCTTCGGCCCTGTCTTTGTCGTACTGGTCAATGGAAGAGGTTACAATATTTATATTGATGCGTTCTTTTATAGGGAGTTTTATGAAACAGTCTAGAAATTCCCATCCATCCATTATGGGCATATTAATGTCCAAGAAAATCAATTCGGGAAGTTCCGAATTTCCCAAGACCATTTTTCTTATCTGATCAATGGCAACTTGTCCATTTTTAAATTCAAAAATAGTATCGCACTGCGCCACCGAGGTGAGTATTTTTTTAATCCCGTAAACTGTTATGGGGTCATCGTCTACAATGAATATTGAATTAATTTTTTTCATTAAAGTATAAGTTAAAAGTACTTCCGCTGCCAACTTTACTAGTGGCATTTATTTTGCCTTTCATGGCCTCTATCTGATTCTTGGTAATATAAAGCCCTAGTCCTTTTGCATCTGGGTTCCCATGAAAGGTTTTGTACATTCCAAATAGTTTGTGCCCGTACTTCTTTGTGTCCAGTCCCAATCCATTGTCTTCAATACTTAGAACGGTATAATTTTGTACATAGTTTAAACTAAATTTTATAACAGGGTCTAGCTGTGGTTTCCTGTACTTTATAGCATTGCTCACAATGTTTTCCAGTATGTTTAACAAGAAGGATGGAACAACATTTAGGTTAACATCGTCGGATATCTCACTTATAATGGTGGCCTTGTTCTCGTCTAGCTGTGGTTTTAATTTACTTAGTACCTTGTTTATATACGTATTAAGGTTGACCTTCTGTTTAATTATATTCGATTCCGTGTTAATGGCTACAATATCATTTAAATTATGAAGTGTTTCCATGAGGTTCTTGGAAGACTCTGATAGCATTTCCATGATTCTGGACCTTTCCTTTTTATCTTTTTCGTGGGCCAAGAAATCCAATAACATGGCAAAATTGGCAGAGTGCGACCTTAAATTATGTGAAACAATATGGGCAAAATTAATCAACTTTTTGTTTTGGGAGGAGGTTACGGATATTAAATCCTTAAGTTCCTGTTCCTTTTGTTTCTGTTCAGAAATATCCATTGATATTCCAACAATTCCGTTTATCTCGCCATTTTCACCTTTCAATGGAATTTTGGAGGTTAAAAAGGTGGTTGTGGAGCCATCCGGGTTTCTATGGCTGAGTTCTTTGTTCAACATTGGGATTTGCGAAATCATAACTTCCACATCCTCATCCCTGAACTTTTGTGCGGAAGCTTTGTCATATAGGTCAAAGTCGTCCTTGCCTATGATATCATTTTCATCCTTTAGTCCTAAAAATGCTAATTCGGATTTGTTTGCCAACAGCTTTTTAGACTGTATGTCCTTGATATAAATCTGTAGGGGTAGGTTATTTATTAAGGTTTTAAGGAGGTGTTCGTTATCCTTGGTTTCTTGTTCTTTTAGTACATAATCCGTAATATCCTGAACAATTCCCAGTAGAGCCACGTATTCCCCATTTTTAAATAAGGGCATCCCCGAAACATTAACCCATTTTTCATTTCCATTGGCGGTAACGATCTGTAATTTTTCCTTAAAAGGAATGTTTTTCTCCCTGGCGTTATAAATTGCCATGGAAATGGTGTTTTTACTATATCCGGTCTTATAAAACTCTACAATGTTATCTATATTTAAATCAAAGTCATCATCTACCTCTATGATGGTCCTTATCATTTGTGAGCAGCTAAAGCTGTCCTGTGGTTTATTGTATTCCCATGTGCCTAATTTACCGTGTTCTGTAGTTTCTTTTTGAAGAAATTGAAGCTTTTCCAGTTTAATTTCCGTTATAATCCTGTCTGTTACATCTTCGGCCTGTACAATTGCCCCAATAATGTTTTCTTGTTCGTCATACCAAGGAGAGCTCGTCCATTCATACCATTTCTCCTGTGAGTTTGGAGCTGAAGTGGATTTAATTTCCGGCTCTGGAAATTTACCATCAAAGCAACTCTCAAGTATCTTGGTCCACTTGTCGCTTTTTTTGTTGAATAATTCGTATATGGTTTTTCCGATGTAATCCTTTCCTTGAAAGTTGAAATCTTCGGCCCATTTGTCTGACGCAAGTACAACTCTGGATTCCCGATTTATGAAAACAGTAGATGTGGGTAACTGTTTTATCAGGAACTCATTGGATAAGATGGGGGTGTTCTTTATCATCCGTTGCATTTTCCTACAATATTACCTATATTGGTTAACTCTGCGAATAGATTGTTGTGAATAGACCGAAAATAGTTGTGTAATGGCCGAATACTGAATTTTTATTTACCATACTATTGCAAAAGGATTCGGTTTAATCAAAGTTACCGCATTTTTTATAGTATTATAAACTCCTTGTAAGAATTGCAGTATAAGCCAGCTATTGGTGTGTTACTTTATTTTGGTCTTACCGAATCTGGAACCAAGCCGGAGTAATCTCCGCCATTTCTAATAACATCCCTAACAATAGAAGAGCTAATATACGATTTGCCCGAGGAGGTAAGAAGGAATACCGTTTCTATTTCCGAGAGCTTTCTGTTGGTATGGGCTATTGCTTTCTCAAATTCGAAATCAGCCGGATTTCTAAGTCCCCTTAATATGAATCCGGCATTAACTTTTTTGCAAAAATCAACCGTTAATCCTTGATAGGTAAGAACGGTAATTTGTGGTTGGTCCTTAAAGGCCTCCGATATAAATCGTTTACGTTCTTCCAAGGAAAACATATATTTTTTGTCCGTGTTGACACCAATGGCAATAATAAGTTCGTCAAAGAGTGTTATCCCTCTGTGTATTATGTCGTAGTGCCCAAGGGTTAAGGGGTCAAAAGATCCCGGAAAGATGGCGCGTCTTTTCATTAACATGTGAATATGGTTGTCATAGACCTGATTCTATAAACATAGTCAGAAATTAGTTACTAAAGGTGTCTTAAGCAAAAAAAATATGTTTGGTTTGTTGTTAAATGTCGTAATTTTCTCCCAAAGCCTCCCATACAGCGCTTTCAAAGAGCTGGGATAGGGAGATTCCGGCTATGTTTGCCTGTTGTGGAAGGATGCTCTCTTTGGTCAACCCAGGAGTAGTATTCATTTCCAGCATATAGGGCTCATCGTCTATAAAAATGAATTCACTTCTAGAAAATCCTTTCATTTTAAGCACCTCGTAGGCCTTTTTTGCCAACTCAATAACATTTTGTTGTTGCCCTTCTGTTAAGCGTGCCGGTGTAATTTCCTGTGATTTACCTTGGTACTTGGCCTCATAATCAAAAAAATCATTGTCCGTAACAATTTCCGTGATCGGTAATACCTTGGTTTTGCCCTTATAAGTTATCACACCTACCGAAACTTCCGTACCTTCCAAAAAAGATTCGATCAGAATTTCATCGTCTTCCTTAAATGCATTTTCAATGGCCTTGGGTAGGTCTTCTTTTTTGTAAACCTT
>CAXAVP010000294.1:0-5123 GCA_963972175.1 uncultured Arenibacter sp. | reverse complement strand
GCCGAAAGGTCGGCTTCAGGCTTAATAAGACGGCGGGTGTATTGTTGGTGTCTTTGGAGACCCCTAGTATCATTGGAAATTCACCGCTTCAATTGGGCGATGTCATTATCGCTTCCGAAGGTAAGGAGGTAAATACGGTGGAGGATTTAATTAAATCCTATCAAAATAACAATTGGAAGGGAAAATTAAACCTGGTTGTTGTTAGGAACCAAGAAGAAAAGCAAGTTACAGTAATAACAAAAAAATAAAAAGGATAGCGATATGAAGGGTAGGTATGCGTTTATTTTATGTGCCATTTTAATGGTGGGCGGTTTGTATTCGTTTGGTTTCAAAGAAGTTGAAAAAAAGGAAAAACGTCCCAATATTATTTATGTTTTGGCCGATGACCTCGGCTATGGGGATATTTCCATATACAACCCGGGAGGGAAGATAAAAACACCTAATTTGGATGCCTTGGGAGCGGCCGGAATGATATTTACGGATGCCCATACCTCTTCTGCGGTCTGTACGCCTACCCGATATGGTATTATCACCGGAAGGTACAATTGGAGGAGTCCGCTAAAAAGTTCTGTGCTTACCGGTAATTCCAAAGCCCTGATTCCTAAAAGCAGGACTACCGTGGCCTCCTTGCTAAAAAAGGAAGGCTACGAAACAGCATTTATAGGAAAATGGCATTTGGGATGGGATTGGGCCCTAAAAGATCCGAACAAGGTTTCTGGTGAGGGTTGGAATGCAAAGGATTTTGATAATATAGATTTTTCCAAAAAAGTCAAAAATTCACCAAAAACCCTTGGTTTTGAGTATTCGTACGGACATTGTGGGACCTTGGATATGGCGCCCTATGTTTATGTGGAAAATGAAATGCCCACAATGGTACCGGATACGGTTACCGAAAGTAAGGATAAATACGGTTGGTGGCGTAAAGGCCCTACCGCCGATGATTTTGTTTTTGATGATGTTACGCCCAACTTCTTTAGAAAATCCTTTAGTTATATAAAAGAAAAGTCCAAGGGTAAATCGCCCTTCTTCCTTTATCTGCCTTTGCCTTCTCCACATACCCCTATCCTCCCAACGGAAGAATGGCAGGGGAAAAGTAATTTAAACCCCTATGGCGATTTTATGATGATGATAGATGACTATATGGGACAGTTGTTGGCCGTTGTTAAGGAAGCCGGTATAGAAGAAAATACCATGATAATCTTTACCAGCGACAATGGTTGTTCCCCAGCAGCCAATATTGCCGATATGAAGTCCAAAGGCCATAACCCCAATGGTATTTTTAGGGGTCACAAGGCCGATATATTTGAAGGAGGACATAGGGTACCCTTTATGGTAAAGTGGCCGGCCAAGATAAAAGGGGGTAGCCAATCGGATAGGACCATATGTACCACTGATCTGTTGGCAACCTGTGCTGATATAGTGGATGTTGAATTGGACGATGATGAAGGGGAAGATAGTTTTTCCTTTTTACCGTTATTAACAGATTCCAAAACAGAAGAGTATAAGCGGGAAGCAACGGTACATCACTCCATAAATGGTAGTTTCGCTATAAGGAAAGGGAACTGGAAAATGATTTTTTGCCCGGGCTCCGGTGGTTGGAGCGCTCCCAAGCCAAATTCCAAAAAGATTGCCGATCTACCAAAGTTTCAATTGTACGACCTAAGCAAGGATCCCAAAGAAGAACATAATCTATATGGTCAGTTCCATGAAATAGAAAGTGACCTTACCAGATTAATGGTTTCCTATATTGAAAATGGAAGGAGTACGGTAGGGGAAAAGCAAAAGAACGATCCGGAAGGATATGGCAGCAAACTATGGGAACAATTGGAAGTATTCAATAATTAATGGATTAATTTAAAAATTCGTTAATTTGGAGGATTTTATTGGTCCAATTCCATAATGGGGCAGGCGCAGCCTTGGACTCTACTTGTAGAAAGGTTATCTCTAGTAAAATAAACAAACAATAAATAAGCAATAATTAAATATAATATCATGAAATTAATACGATTTGGTGAAATAGGTAAGGAAAAACCGGGTGTGCAATTAGAAAATGGTTCCCGCTTGGACGTATCTGGCTTTGGCAGGGATTACGATGAAGATTTTTTCGGAACGGACGGACTGGAACAATTAAAGAAATGGCTTGCAGAAAATAAAGACAGCTGTCCTGTTGTGGACGATAGTGTACGGTTGGGGGCACCCTTGGTAAGACCATCAAAAATTGTATGTGTAGGCCTTAATTACGCCAAACATGCGGCAGAAAGTGGTATGGCGGTCCCTAAGGAGCCTGTATTGTTTTTTAAGGCAACCTCTGCCATAGTAGGTCCCAATGACGATGTTGTTATTCCTAAGGGAAGTGAGAAGACCGATTGGGAAGTGGAATTGGCGGTAGTTATAGGAAAAAAGGCCTCTTATGTAAGTGAGGAAGATGCCTTGGACCATGTTGCCGGATATGTGTTGCATAACGATTATAGTGAAAGAGCTTTCCAGATAGAACGCGAAGGACAATGGGTAAAAGGAAAGAGTTGTGACACCTTTGCACCCGTAGGGCCTTTTATTGCCACAAAAGAAGAAATAAAAGACCCTAATAACCTTCACCTTTGGTTAAAACTAAATGGGGAAACGGTACAGGATAGCTCAACCTCCGATTTTATTTTTAACGTACAAGAGGTGGTAAGTTATATCAGTCAGTTTATGACCTTGCTACCAGGGGATATTATCTCTACAGGTACGCCATTTGGGGTGGGATTAGGTTTTAATCCGCCTAAATATTTAAAAGCAGGTGATGTGGTAGAATTGGGGATCGAAGGATTGGGAAGCTCCAAGCAAACTGCAAAGGCCTACAGCGGTAAATAGTTAATTCAATTTTAAAGTTGTCAGCAACATGAATTTTAAATTCCATGTAATTATTTGGTGCTTTATATCCACCTTATATATCCCCAAGGGATATGGCCAGGAATTGGAATGGGTTGAAATAGAAAATGGAATTTGGAAAAGTAGTGTTGGTGAACCAGAGGATATTAGTTTGTTAAAGGCAGTTGATGCGAAGCCCAAAGAGGAGGCACTTCGTCAATTGCCTTTGGCAAATTTCCCTATTGATAAGGCTAAGATAAAAACCCAGTGCATTGATGGGAAGACCTATTTGCAGTTCCCCTTATCACGGGAAGAGGAAATCTATGGTTTGGGGCTCAATTTTAAGACGGTACACCAAAGAGGGCGCATAATGCAATTGCATGTGGACCATTATGGCGGAAGGGATAATGGGCGTACCCATGCCCCCGTTCCGTTCTATGTCTCCTCCAAAGGGTATGGGGTTTTAATTGATGCTGCAAGGTATATTACCGTTTATGCCGGGACAGCTGTCCGGGTCAATGCCGATGACAAGCCCGTATTACGCGATAGGAATACCGATAGCCAATGGAAGGCCCAACCTTATTCCGATGCCGTTGAGATCCTAGTGCCGGCCAAAGGAACCGATATTTATGTGTTTGGTGGTTCTTCGCCCATGGAAGCGGTACAGCGCTACAATTTATTCAATGGTGGCGGTTATCTTCCACCAAAATGGGGACTGGGATTTACCCAAAGAGTACCCACCTTATATAGCCAAGATGATATAGCTAGGGAAGCCCAAGAGTTTGAAGATCACAATTTCCCATTAGATTTTATTGGGGTAGAACCAGGATGGCACAGTATGTCCTATCCCTGTACCTTTGAATGGGACAAAACAAGGTTTCCAGATCCTAAAAAATTTAACCAAGAACTGCTTAGTCAGGGTATTCGTACCAATTTATGGTTTAATCCCTATGTATCTCCAGTAGGGACCTTATATCCCAGAATGAAAGACCTATCCGGTTCCCATACCGTTTGGAATGGTATTGTTCCCGATTTAATGCTTCGGGAAACCCGTGATATCCTAAAAGATCATTTTGTAAAAAATCACTTAAACATAGGGGTCAGCGGTTATAAAATTGATGAGGTGGACGGTTATGACTCATGGTTATGGCCAGATGTTGCTACCTTTCCCTCAGGTTATAGCGGGGAGCAAATGAGGCAGGTCTATGGCTTGTTGGTTCAGGACATGACCGCCAAATGGTTCAAAGAAAAAAATCAGCGAACCTATGGTTTGGTAAGGGCCTCCAATGCAGGTGCCAGCGCATTGCCCTACGTACTTTATAACGATTATTACAGTCATAAAGATTTTATAACAGCCTTTGTAAACAGTAGTTTTATAGGGGTATTGTGGACCCCCGAGGTGCGCGCATCCAAGACTGCAGAGGAATGGCTGCGTAGAATGCAATCGGTTTGTTTTTCACCAATGGCCATGCTCAATGCATGGGCAGACGGCACCAAGCCTTGGTCCTTTCCCGAAGTGGAAGAGGCCGTGAGGGATGTCGCTAATTTAAGGATGCAGTTATTGCCATATATCTACACCACCTTTTCACAATATCATTTTAAAGGGCTGCCACCCTTTAGGGCCATGAATTTGGTAGTAGGCTTTTCCAATGACAGCAATAAGGCCGAAGGTGAATTGGACTCTACCAACAATCCCTATAAGCTGGCCGTTAAAAGTGAAATTAAAGATCAATACATGATGGGCGATAATATGTTGGTGGCGCCCATGTTTGAAGGGGAAAAAGAGCGAAAAGTTATCCTGCCACAAGGAAAGTGGTTCGATTTCTACGATGGCAGTTTCGTTGGCGAAAATGAAGTGATTACCGTAAGACCGGGATTGGAAAAAATACCATTATTTGTCAGGGATGGTGGAATAATCCCCATGAGACCGGTTCAAAGACAGGCTCCTAAGATGGGGGAAAAGGTAGACTTGATTATCCGTCATTACGGAACAAAAGAAGGAGCGTATACGCTTTATGATGACGATGGCTTAAGCTTTGATTTTGAAAAGGGCCACTATTCAATGGTCGATATTAAAGTGGAAAAAGATAAAAAAGGAAATCTAAGAGGTACTATAGGCCGCCCGGAAAAAGGCAAGCCGTACGGCTATAACAAAAAAGTGACTTGGATATTTAAAACCAAATAAAATCCATCCAAAAAACACGGTGGGAGACAGGATTATATGATTGTGAAGCAATTATTACTTTTAATTTTAGGGTTATTTTCAATAGCTG
>CAXAVP010000293.1:0-5235 GCA_963972175.1 uncultured Arenibacter sp. | reverse complement strand
GAATTAAGAAACGCCACAAATCTGGTTACCAAAAATAAAAAAAGCTAAAAAATGAACAAGACAATCAATATAAATCTGGCCAATTTATTCTTTCATATAGATGAAGTGGCCTACACTAAATTACAACGCTATTTAGAGGCCATTAAACGTTCTTTTGCCGATACTAGTGGTAGTGACGAGATCATAGCGGATATAGAGGCCCGAATTGCCGAACTCTTCCATGAAAAAATGGAAAATGAAAGACAAGTAATTACCGAAAAAGAAGTGGATGAGGTGATAGGGATCATGGGACAGCCTGAAGATTATATGGTGGACGAAGATATTTTTGAGGACCAACCGAAATCATCCAAACAAACCGGACGTGTAAGGAAGTTTTACAGAGACATGGACAATAAATATATTGGAGGTGTATCTGCTGGTCTGGGCCATTATTTTGGTATAGATGCCTTATGGGTCCGACTGCTATGGATCTTACTGACCATTTTTAGTTGGGGTGGATTTGTATTCATTTACGGTCTATTATGGATTTTGATTCCCGAAGCAGTGACCACAGTGCAAAAATTGGATATGCGCGGGGAAGCCATTAATATCAATAATATTGAAAAAAAAGTCAAAGAAGGTTTTGATGATGTAGCCGAAAAGGTAAAAAATGTGGACTATGAAAAAGTAGGCAATAGAGTTAAGGATGGCAGTAAAAGCTTTTTCAATGCCTTGGCAGACATCATTATGTTCTTCTTTAAAATTATTGGAAAATTTATTGGCATAATCCTTATCGTAATAGGCGCCACCGGAATTGTGGGCCTCTTTATTGGTCTATTTACGGTGGGAATATTGGACATAATCCATCTTCCCGGAATCGACATTTACAATCTCGTCAATTCTACCAATACCCCGGTTTGGTTAGTATCTCTACTTGGATTTTTTGCTATTGGAATTCCTTTATTCTTTCTCATGTACCTAGGGCTTAAAATACTGGTCAACAACCTAAAATCAATAGGTAATATAATGAAGTTTACATTTTTGGGCCTGTGGCTGATCTCTATTATATTACTGACTGTTTTTGGTATACGCCAGGCCGCTGCCCATGCGTACTCCGGCAATGTTTCCAATGAGAAGGAACTGGTTTTTACCCAACCTTCCCAACCTATCAAGATTACCTTAAGATCTACGGATAGGGACAAGCAAGAGAACAATATGCATCTTAATGGCATTGTGTTGGATTATACGGAAAATGGGGAAGAAATTCTCATTTCACGGGATTTCCGCATGTACTTGAAAGTGTCACACGATTCCAAAGCACGTATTGAAGTGAGAAAAAATGCCAACGGGAGTTCCTTTAAAAATGCTACGGAAACAGCAAGTAAAATAAATTATAATTACCAGCTCCAGGGCAATACTATTACATTGGATGACTTTTTAACAACGGGCAGTGAAAACAAATTTAGGGATCAGGATGTAAGGGTATATTTATATCTGCCCATCGGGACCAAGGTCACATTTGGAAAATCTCCGGAAAACTGTTGGATCATCAGGGCCAATAATGATCAAAATATGAACGGCTGCGATATATCAAAATACGATTGGATAATGGAAGAGAGTGGAGAATTAGAATGCGAAAATTGTCCTGACCCTGAAGAAGGAGACCATGATAATAACGACAGAATTATCATCAATGAAGACGGAGTGGATATTGATATAAAAGGTGACGGGGACAATTTTAAACTGAAGATCAATGAGCAAGGAGTTGAAATTAAGACCAATGAAGCCAATACAACTCCAAGTAAATTACCTCGGGGCAAGCCCGCGGGGCATTGAAAGGAACCTTATTCTAGATTTAGACGCAAGCGGCAGGCAGGTTCAAATCTTGATTATCGAGTAAAATAGACACAACACAGCCATAATAATCTACATATCAGCAACATATACTATTATCTACGCATCACATTTAATATTTTTGAACATATTAATCAATCACACCCTAAGTACCTACCCCCCTCTGGAAAACTATAAGGGCAAAAACGAACAACTATCATGACAACACTTGCAAGAATTACCATTACACTGATCTTGGCAATTTTATTTTCTTCATGCGGATTCGATATTAATATTGGGAACGGAAAAAGGGGAAATGGAGTTGTTGAAGAAGAACATAGAAAAGTGACTTCCGACTTTACAAGCGTTAGTGTTTCAGAAGGCATGGGCGTGTATATCACCCAAGGAAGCGAATTGGAAATACTGGTCGAGGCCGATGAAAATGTTATTGACCTGATCGCTACCGATATTAAGGATGGCGTATTGCGCATTCACTCTATCGAAAGTATTGGTCGCGCCAATAAAAAGGTATATGTAAGCTTACCTATTATTACAAGCCTGATAACAACCAGTGGTGCACATATGACGACCAATACCAATATAAAGTCCGATCGTTTGGATTTAAGTGCAACCAGTGGATCCAAACTTCAGATAAAGGAACTTTTGGTTGATCAGCTTAATATTGATACGAGCAGTGGGGCCAAAATTACTGTTGCAGGAGCGGCCCAAAACATGGTGAGCAGTGCAAGTAGTGGCTCGGACATAAAAGCGGAGGATTTAAATGCTGTTGTTTGCCGCGCCAATGCCAGCAGTGGTGCAGATATCACTATAAATGTATCCCAATCCCTCGTTGCGGAAGCCAGTAGCGGAGGGGATATACGATATAAGGGCAATGCCAAAGTAGAGCAAAAAAAATCCAGTTCAGGAAAAGTAAAGCGGCTTTAATTGCCCAAGAAATTTCTGTTCTTAAGTTAGGTTAACCCACTTTAAAAAACCCATTGAAATTACAATGGGTTTTTGATTTTTCATTCAACCATCTTTCTTTATATTCGTTCCTTAATTTATATGTATGGAAATAACGATCAAAAAATATGTACTCCCTCTAAAACATACCTTTAGTATTTCAAGGGAATCCCACGATTTTCAGGACTCAATGATCATAGCCCTAAAACACAATGGCAAAACGGGCTATGGAGAGTCCACCTCCAATCCTTACTACAATATTACCTTCAGTACTATGCAGGCCGAAATTGAAAATGTTCGAGAGGAAATTGAGAACTATAATTTTGAAGAGCCAGAGGCCTTTCATGCCTTCCTAGTTTCCAAGAATCTCAGCAATTTTGCAATCTGTGCTTTGGACCTGGCTGCCAATGATCTGTACGGAAAGCTATTGGGAAAGCCTTTATACCAAATTTGGCAAACGGACAACAGTAGCTACCCGGTAACCAATTATACCATTGGTCTGGACACTATAGATAAAATGGTGGCAAAAATGAAGGAAATGCCTTGGCCAATCTATAAGATAAAACTAGGGACCCAACAGGACGTGGAAATTGTCAGGGAATTACGCAAACATACCGATGCCGTATTTAGGGTAGATGCCAACTGTGCATGGACTGCAGAAGAAACCATCTTGAATGCCCCCTAT
The DNA here is from genome assembly GCA_963972175.1 of uncultured Arenibacter sp. GTDB lineage: Bacteria > Bacteroidota > Bacteroidia > Flavobacteriales > Flavobacteriaceae > Arenibacter. The sequence continues at coordinate 1,775 of CAXAVP010000293.1, read as the reverse complement.
TTAAAAGAATTGGGAGTAGAATTTATTGAGCAACCGTTAAAAGCAGATGATTGGAAGGGTATGGAAACCGTAATACACAAAAGTGTATTGCCTATTATTGCCGATGAAAGCTGTATTGTAGAATCTGATGTTGAAAAATGTGGACTTCATTTTACAGGGATCAATATAAAACTAACCAAATGTGGCGGACTCACCCCTGCCCGACGTATGATTGCAAAAGCGAAGGACATGGGGCTTAAAGTAATGGTTGGCTGTATGACCGAATCTACCGTTGGCATCTCTGCCATTGCCCAGTTAATACCCCAATTGGACTATGTAGACATGGACGGTGCCATGTTACTTAAAGAAGACATCGCGGATGGCGTTATTATAAAGGAAGATGGTAAAGTAACCTTTCCTTCCTTGGGAGGAAGTGGTGTAAGCTTACGATAATGAACTATTATATAGACTGCTTCCCTGGGAGGGAAATAGAGATCAACCACAGAAAGCACTTGTATTTTGGTGGTACCTCCTATCTAGGATTACAGGAAGATCGGGCCTTTCAGGACCTCTATATAGCCAACATAAGAAAATATGGTACCCATTACGGAGCTTCTAGAAAATCAAATATCCGTTTATCCATATATGAGGAAGTGGAAGAGTACCTTTCCAAAATGGTTGGGAGTGAATCCTGTATCACCCTGTCATCTGGTTATTTGGCAGCGCAGCTGGTTAGGCAATCCTTGGGAACGGGTAACTATGTCCCCTTCTATGCCCCAAATACTCACTCTGCCCTTTATACCCCAACGGAATCTGGATCCTTGCATACGCCTTATACCTCCTTCACTGCCCTAAATGTTGCCCTTAGGGAGCAGTTAAGAAAGGATAAAGAGACAACGGCAGTTGTGTTTTTGGATGCCATTGATTTTTCCGGTTCCAATTATCCTAATTTTGAAGGCCTAAAGATGTTGCCATTGCACCATATTGTTCTAGTCGTAGACGATTCCCACGGGATAGGTGTTCTTGGGAGTCAAGGCGGAGGTGTTTTTAAATCGATCAACACATTAAATCCCAAAGAGCTTATTGTTTGTTGTTCCTTGGGAAAAGGTTTTGGAATTCAGGGCGGTGCTATAATGGGCACAAAAAAACGTGTGAAACAATTATCCAATACAGCTTTTTTTGGTGGGGCCAGTCCTGTAGCACCCGCAGCCTTGGCCTGTGTTATGCATGGGCGTAAACTGTTTGACAAGAAAAGGAAAATATTAAAAGAAAACATGGCATTTTTTAGAGCGCGCATAAAGCCTATAGACAAGTTTACATCCATGCCGGAGCACCCAGCCTTTAGTTTTCAAGATGAAAACCTAAGCCGCTATTTGGAAGAACACCAGCTGTTGGTGACTAATTTTCCTTATCCAAACAAAGAATCGCCGATCATGAGTAGAATTGTACTCAGCGCGCATCACAGAAAAGAGGATATTCATTTTCTATGTAACCATATCAATAGCTATTATAAAAAAAACGGCCATCTTTAAGGGATGGCCGTTTTATTGTCATACTCGGAAAATTATTAGTTATCCCACCAAACTCCAGTAACGGGGGTTTGTTGATTTGCTACTACATTTGCCTCATTTCGATTCAATTCTGTTGACGGATAAATGGCCCTTCTAAACCATTGACCAAAGAATTCACTGTCATCACTTGCTTCTTCCAATCTTATTTGCAGTCCAGTGAATACTTCGTCGGAAAAATCATATCTTCTATAATCCACAAAAGTCTCTGGATTTAAAAAGTTATTA
>CAXAVP010000292.1:0-5324 GCA_963972175.1 uncultured Arenibacter sp. | reverse complement strand
TGTTTTCATTTTCCTTATTATTAATTATTGTTGCCTTTTCTGCAATCCAAAAGGAGACCACCTTTTTAGGGGGCCAATCTTTCTATCTTCCATTCGTAATTAGGCTGTAAACTATAGCGTATACGATCGTGCAGCCTGTTTGGTCTTCCTTGCCAAAATTCCATAGAAACCGGTTTTACAATAAATCCCCCCCAATAAGCAGGTCGTTCTATCTCCTTACTTTCATATTCCTTTTCCAATTTCCGCAACTTACCCTCCAAATATTCCCTATTCGGAATCACCTGGCTCTGATTGGAAACTACTGCCCCCAGTTTACTACCTTCAGGCCTAGACTCAAAGTAGCCGTCCGATAAGTTTTCGGCTATCTTCTCCGCGCTTCCCTTTATTATGATCTGTCTTTCCATATTGTGCCAAAAAAAAGAAATACAGACTTTGGGGTTGTTGGCAATGGCCTTACCCTTTTCACTTTCATAATTGGTATAAAAAATAAAACCCTCATAGGTGTACTTTTTTAGAAGTACCACCCGATTCTTGGGAAAGCCATCCAGACCAATGGTAGAAACCGTCATGGCATTGGGTTCGTCCAAACCATCGGAAGCTTCCACTTCATAAAACCACTTCTGGAACAATTCCATAGGATTTTCGGGGATAACATCCTCTGTAAGCGAACTTTTTTCGTATGATTTCCTGTAATTCCCTAAATCTTTTTGCATGCCCAAGCTTGGATATTAATACCATGAAAAGTTACTATACAAAATTGCATAAAACAAACTTAAACACGAAAACTAAGTATAGTTTTTTATGATTTCTTTTAGCTGTTCAAAGCAGGCCAATGGACAGTAAAAACCACAGCTACACAATTCCCTTGTTCACCAAAATAAAGAAGAGGCTGCCGAGGCTTTGTTAGCGGCTTCCCGACAAAGATACTGAACTGTATCTTTTAGATAAATGTATGGTGCATGCCACTCATTTACCCCTAAGCCAAAAAATCAACTGAAATCAAATTCCTTGCCATCGTCGGCAAGATCCACATTGTCAAATATGGTTTGGGCCTCTTCCTTAAAAAGTTCCAAGGATTTATACCTGGTAGAAAAATGCCCCAAAATAAGTTTCCCAACATTAGCTTCCTTAGCAATTGTCGCGGCCTCTTTGGCTGTGGCATGTTTTGTTTTGGGAGCCAGTTTTTTTTCTGATTCCAAAAAAGTAGCTTCGTGATATAACACATCCACCCCCTTTACCCAAGGAATAATGGCCTCACTAAAGGCCGTATCACTGCAAAAGGCATAACTCTTTGGCGCAGGCGGATCAAAGGTCAATTCGCTATTTGAAACCACCTTACCACTCTCTAATGTAATATCCCTCCCATTTTTTATATTTTGATAATAACACCTATCTATATTATAGCTTTCTACAGCAGCGATATTCAGCTTACGTTCTCCCAACCGCTCTTTAAACAAAAAGCCATTGGTATATATACGATGGTCCAAGGGAATAGTGTTAACGGTTACCTTTTCATCCCCATAAATCATTTGAGGCTCATTAGCACTCAATTCGTGAAACAATAGTGGATAATTGGTCCATGAATCCCCTAATTTCAACAAGAGGGTAATGGCTTCCTTAATTCCTTTAGGGCCATAAATATGCAGTTCGGTCTGCCGCCCTAGCAATCGAAAAGTAGATATTAAGCCGGGCAAACCAAAAAAGTGATCCCCGTGTAAATGTGAAATAAAAATATGATTGATCCTAGAGAACTTTATCTTGCTCTCCCGCAACTGCACTTGGGTACCCTCCCCACAGTCTATTAAAAACAAATGATTTTTCATTTCCAGTACCTGGGCAGTAGGATTGTTGAGTGATCTAGGTGTTGCGGCATAACAACCCAATACGGTTAATTTCATATACGGATAATATTGACAATGGAAATAAAAAAACGGAAAAGCATGCTTTGTTTATTCTAATCATTAGCTGCTGTTTGAACAGTATACTGGTAATTTACCTCCGTAAAAAAACCACATTAAGGCCCAAAACCTTCCTTTTCACAGAAACACCCTTCCAGCCAGCAACTACAGCTGTGGACTTATCAAATGTACCCTTTGAAAAAACAAGCCCCTCTAGAATTATATTCCTACTGCAGAAGAGTCTTTATATCCCCAAATCCCTTTCTATCTCTTCCATTTCAACAATATCCTTTGCCTCTTGTATTGTAGGCACCACACAGATAGATTCTGGCACATCGGCATAAGAAACCTTATTGGTTACCAATACAAATGATTTGTTGGCCTTACGGTGCGCATCGGAGAGCTGTAAAAACTCCAATATATCGTCCGATGTGAGTTTTGTAAAAGAAAAAAGATTTAGAATTATATGATCTTTTTCTATTTTAGGATATACTTCTTTTAGGTTGGAAATAAATTTGTCCAATGAAATATTTTCTTGCAATACAGTGGTTACGTTTCCTTCTTTGTCCAAAATCATACGCTCGTTATTTAATTTTTGATGCCAATAAATAAATCACCGCCATACGTACGGCCACGCCATTCTCTACCTGGTTCAAAATAATGGATTGTTTTGAATCGGCCACGTCACTGGTAATCTCCACCCCTCTATTAATTGGTCCTGGGTGCATGATCACGATCTCCTTATCCAAACTGTTCAACAGGGCCTTATTTACCCCAAACTGCTGTGTATACTCCCTAGTAGTTGGAAAATAGCTAATATCCAAACGTTCATTCTGAATGCGGAGCATATTGGCTACATCGCACCAATTTAATGCCTTTTTCAAGTTGGTCTCCACACCAACACCAAGTGATTCTATATATTTTGGCAATAAGGTTTTTGGTCCACATACCTTTACATTGGCGCCCTGCAATTTTAGGGCAAAAATATTGGATAAGGCAACCCTTGAATGAAGAATATCACCAACGATCACCACGTTTTTACCTGCTACGTCTCCCAGTTTTTCCCTTATGGAATATGAATCCAGCAAGGCTTGGGTTGGGTGTTCATGCGCTCCATCCCCTGCATTTACAATAGCCGCCTTAACATGTTTGGAAAGGAATATCCCAGCTCCGGGATTAGGGTGGCGCATAACCACCATATCTACCTTCATGGAAAGTATATTGTTTACCGTATCAATAAGGGTTTCCCCTTTCTTTACCGATGATTGACCTGCAGAAAAGTTGATTACATCTGCCGATAATCTTTTTTCTGCCAATTCAAACGACAGCCTTGTACGGGTACTATTTTCAAAAAAGATGTTTGCAATGGTTATATCACGTAAAGAAGGCACCTTTTTGATGGATCGGTTGATCACCTCCTTAAAATGGTCTGCAGTTTCAAAAATGAGCTCAATATCCGATTCATTCAGATACTTTATCCCCAACAAGTGATTTACACTTAATTCGCCCATGCGCTATGTCTTTACTAAATATATAACATCCTCACCATCGTTCTCCTCCCACATTACTTTTACTTTTTCTCCGTTAATGGCATCAACCTGTCTCCCCCTGTAGTTGGGCTGTATAGGCAAATGCCTACTAAAGCGACGATCTATCAAGGTCAGCAACTCGATCTCCATGGGCCGCCCAAAAGACTGAATGGCCGTTAAAGCTGCCCTGATACTTCTTCCCGTATACAATACGTCGTCTATAAAAACAACCTTTTTATCCTCTACCAAAAAATCGATCTTGGTTTTGTTGGCCTCCAAGGTTTTTTCCCCTCTCCTAAAATCGTCCCTATAAAATGTAATATCCAAGAACCCTAGATCAATATCTTTTACACCGTATTCCTCGCCCAGAATTTTGGCTAAGCGTGATGCCAAAAATATCCCTCTTGGCTGAATCCCAATGAGGACGGTATTTTTAAAATCCAGATGATTTTCTAATAATTGACAAGCCAGGCGATGCAGGATAATATTGATTTCTTTGGAAGAAAGTAATACTTTTTGACTCATAGATTAATTTGGCCTATGCTTTTGAATTACAAAAGTAGGGATTTCTGTTTAATAATAATGCCATAAATACAAAAGACCGCTTTGGACAAATTACCCTACGCCAAGAAAGGATTGCAATTCACTGAAACAGAACAACTCACAAAACAGACACCCTCCCAGGTCTTACTATTTACGTTAAGATGAGTATTTCCTAAACAAAAAAAAGCCCTGACACATCGGTCAGGGCTCCAATATACTCGATACGAAAAAAGTTTATTTCTTCTTCTTATCGTTAGCTTCCATTTTGTCTTTCAACGCTTGCAAAGCTTCGTTGGCATCACCTAAAGTAGGTTTAGCCTCATCTGCAGATGCTGCAGCTTTTTTAACGGCAGCTTTTACATTACGTTGCTCTTCTTCTCTGAAGATAGCAGTATGACTGGCCACTACTCTCTTGAATTCTTTGTTGAACTCAATGATTTTGAATTCGGCCTCTTCACCTTTTGTCAACTTCTTGCCATCTTCTTTTTCCAAATGACGAGATGGTACAAAGGCAACGATATCCTCATTGAAATCGATAGTTGCTCCTTTATCAACTATTTCTGCTATGGCTCCTTTATGAACGGTACCTAAAGCAAATTCAGTCTCATACTTATCCCAAGGATTCTCGGTAGTCTGCTTGTGTCCCAAACTTAGTTTACGACCATCAACATCCAATTCCAACACCTCAACCTCCAACGTATCACCAACAGTCACAAATTCTGATGGGTGCTTAATTTTCTTGGTCCAAGAAAGATCGGAGATGTAGATCAATCCGTCTATTCCTTCTTCCAATTCTACAAACACACCAAAATTAGTGAAGTTACGTACAATACCTTTATGCTTGGATCCAACAGGATATTTAGTAGTAATATCAGTCCATGGGTCTGGAGTCAATTGCTTGATACCAAGGGACATTTTACGATCTTCCCTATCCAAGGTCAATACTACTGCTTCTACCTCATCCCCAACTTTTACAAAGTCCTGTGCGGAACGCAAGTGGGTAGACCAAGACATTTCGGAAACGTGAATTAATCCTTCAACACCTTCGGCAACTTCGATAAATGCACCGTAGTCTGCAATAACAACTACCTTACCTTTAACTTTGTCTCCAATTTTAATGTCCTCGCTAAGAGCATCCCAAGGATGTTTCTCCAACTGCTTAAGACCTAACTGGATTCTAGATTTGTTCTCATCAAAATCAAGGATAACAACATTTAATTTCTGATCCAATTCCACCACTTCATTTGGATGGTTGATCCTGCTCCAAGAAAGATCGGTAATGTGTACCAATCCATCAACACCACCAAGATCAATAAAGACACCGTAAGAAGTAATGTTTTTAACAACACCTTCC
>CAXAVP010000291.1:0-5365 GCA_963972175.1 uncultured Arenibacter sp. | reverse complement strand
CTTTCGCAACTTTAAATTGCTGCCCTGCTATCTCTACAATTGCGTACATAGCTTATGTGTTATTTATAAAATTAAGAACTAGCCCAACATCTGGTCAAGCGGGTGCAAATATACTCCTAAATCCTTAATCTACAAGTGTTTTTTTAGATTTTTAAACTGATTTTCGCTTCAGGTTGTTTGAAGACTTGAACAATTGCATAAACGACAAGGTTAGAACAAGGGTGGTAGCAAACCCCATAATGGCCACGGTAAAGAAAACTATACCTTCGGAGGTATTGTAATCCTTGAACCATACCTCAGAGAGCTCCCCCAAAAATCCAACGTTGATTTCAGTGGAATAAAAGGCGAAGAAAATAGTAAAGATCAAAGTCCCCACAAAGCCCGTCACTATACCGGCAGTAAATCCGCTTCCGTAATTAAAAGCCACCCCCTGCTTGAGCCTAAAATATTTTATAGCCTCATATATCCCAAAACCTGTTATAACGCCATTGAACAGACTGTAATAGATATTGGTATGCAAGTTAAAAAGAGACAACAATAAAAAGTAGGCAATCAAGGAGCCACTTACGGCTATGCCAAACCTAATGGGAAGAGCGAACTGTTTCATAGTAAGTATTGTTTTTAGGTTATGCATTTAATTTACAGAATTTTAATGATTTATGCACGCAAATTAACATAGAATTGCCCCTGCCACCCCTCAGCCCCTTAAATACAACTTCCCTACCTATAAAACACCTAACTTTTTTTTATGATTACACCCCTCTATACATCCATAAAACAACCATTTACCCAAATAACAAGCAGTCCCCTTTCACAAATAGACACCGAAATTAAGGCACAAACAATATCCCATAACCCTCTTAAGACAAAAAATTGAAACCAAAACAGTTAACACAACGACCCTAAATTAGTATCTTTGAACACTAATAAAGCGTAAAACACGCCAATCATACCCCTTGGTTCATTGCCCAAAAAATGCACCAAAAAGATAAGTGGTTTGCGCCTAGCAACATAAATCCGTACAGATGACTAAAAAACACATAATCCTATTTCTTTCGGCCCTAATTACCCTCACATACTCCTGCAAGGAAGAAAACAAGGAAAATTCCCAGATGAAGCAGGTAATGGCCATCCATGACGAGGTTATGCCAAAAATGGGAACCATTGGTAAACTGGTATCCCAATTGGACGAAAAAATAACCAACGACCCGGCTTCCGATTCCTTGGCAGACGCCAGAGAGGATTTAAAGGCCGCTCATAAGGCGATGATGGATTGGATGAAAGGATTTGGAGAGCGCTTCGATGGTGACGAAATATTGAAGGGCAAGGCCCTGACCCCGGAAAAACAGAAATGGCTGGACGAAGAGGAAGCAAAGGTGAAGGCACTACGGGATCAGATAAATACCAGCATCAGCAGGGCGCAAGAATTGCTTAAAAACCAATAATTGGGATATTCGCCATTATTCCTTCCAACGCAGGGAAGTAATGATATTCCTAATATCCTGCTGCAGATATACTGCCGCCGGCAAGATTGAATCATAGTTGGGCTTGGCATAAAAATACAGGGAACCCGTAACAAAATGACGGGTACTGTCCGTTACGTAAAACTGTGATTGGGAAGCGGCATCGCCCTTTACCTCATAATACATGCCGTACACCTTATTGGGCTCGTTCACCACCGGCTCCTCATAAATACCGTCGGCCTTTACAACATGTTCATAACTCAGTTTTTGTGCATCGGAGAGCAGTTTATCCAAATTACCCTCCACTTTCTTGTAATTAACAAATATGGAACCCCTCATCAGGGGGTAGTCCAAAACAAAGGAGGTACCGGATTGGGATTTTAATCGGGCCATTTCGTTATACCGAATCTCAAAATGGTCGGTTTCCAAAACCTTTTCCTTACCGGCAGGGTATTCCAGTCGCAGCATAGCCTTGGGCTTGGGCAGCACATCATCCTTACAGGCCGACAAGGCAATTATCGCAAAACATAAAATTCCCCAACTATACTTCATGTGGCAATGTAATTTTTATTTGTTTTAACCGCTTTTTATCCAAGCTCTCCACAACAAACTGATACTCTTTAAAACGGACTACCTCACCCCTCTTGGGAAAACTTCCGGCTATCTCCAAGACAAAGCCTGCTACGGTTTCAGATTCACCTTTTTGCTCTTCAAAATCTTCTTCATCCTCTATTTTGGCCACCCTATAAAAATCCTTTAAGTTGGTTTTGCCGTCAAATACATAGTTAAAATCGTCCAACTTGGAAAATATCAGATCCTCATCATCAAATTCATCGCTAATATCCCCCACAATTTCCTCAATAATATCCTCCAAGGTCACTATTCCGGAGGTTCCCCCGTATTCATCCACCACTATAGCCAAGTGGTTTTTCTTGGTCTGAAAGTCCAACAATAGATTATCGAGCTTTTTATTTTCGGGAACAAAATATGGCTCCCTGATCAGGGACATCCAATTAAAGGTCTTACGGTCTATATACGGCAGCAGATCCTTTACGTACAAGACCCCCAAGACGTTGTCCATATTTTCTGAGAAAACAGGGATCCTGGAATAGCCATGTGTTTTTATCTCCTCCAAAACCTCCAGGAATTTCATTTCCTCGTTCAGTGCAAAAATATCTATCCTTGGCCGCATTACCTGTTTGGTATCCGTATTGCCAAAAGACACTATACCCTCCAAAATTTTCTGCTCCTCAACAGTGGTATCGCCCTCAGAAGTAAGCTCTAAGGCCTGCGACAAATGACCCACACTAAGATTACTCTTCTGTTTACCAAATTTGTTATACATAAAAATGGTTGCAGAGCGCATGGGCATACTTAAAGGACTAAAAATTAGATCCAATACCTTTAGGGGATACGCCATTAAAAAAGCAAAGGTAAACCTATTCCGGTTGGCATACACCTTGGGCAAGATCTCCCCGAACATCAAAATTAAAAAGGTAACCACCACTACCTCTAAAAGAAAACGCACAGGAACAAACCCAAGTACCATATAGGTAATATTTGCAAATATGGTATTGCCTATTTCATTAAACAATAGTACCACACCAATGTTAATGGTATTGTTGGCAATTAGAATGGTAGCCAATAGTTTTTTGGGTCGGTCCAAAAGCTGGACTATGACTTTCCCTTTGGCAGTCTTTTTTTCCTCAATCTGGTTCACATCGGTTTGCGACAGGCCAAAAAAAGCAACTTCGGCCCCGGAAATAAGGGCAGAACAAAACAAAAGAATAATTAGTATTGCGATTTTTATGGTAAAACCGCTATCGATCGCGATAAAATTCAATAATAAACTAAGGGGGTCTGGGTCCAATAGTCAGATTTTAAATTTAATTAGATTAGAATGGCAGATCGTCCTCCTGTTCAGCTTCACTTCCTCCTAAGGGTTCGCTTGCCTTATTTGTTGTTGGAGACGGACTCTGTTGTGGCTTTTGATTGGCCGATTGCGCATTGGCATTGCTATCACTTTTTGTACTTAAAAAGGTAAAGTCGTGAACATGAACCTCAGTGGTATACCGGGTATTTCCATCTTCACCTTGCCATTGACGGTTTTTTAAGCGCCCCTCAACATATATTTTATCTCCCTTACCCAGGTATTTTTCACAAATTTCGGCTGCCTTGTTTCGCACAACAACATTATGCCAATCCGTATTGGTAACCCTCTCACCTGTTTGCTTATTGGTATAGGTCTCGTTGGTTGCCAAGGGAAACCTCCCTATACAGTTGCCACCATCAAAATAGTGGATTTTGACCTCATCTCCCAAATGCCCTATCAGCATTACCTTATTTAATGTTCCGCTCATAACTTCTTTATTAATTCAAAAGTACTAAATTTTAAGCGTTTTAATGAAATCTGCTATTAAAACTGGAACGGGATACTTGTGCAATTCCCCAATTGGTATTCCCCCCTCTAAATTAGCGCTAGGTGTTACGATCCAAAACCTAGTGTGCAAGTGCTGGTGAGAAAGCTTGTGAACTATTTTATCCTCATTGTAAAGATACACTTCTGACGGCTCCTCCAGCCCTTTATAATTTGCTAAATTTTCGGTAAGATCACCCAACTCCATATCCTTCTCTGATTCCAATAATGGAAATTCATATAGATTTTGCCATATCCCCCTTCCTTTACGTTGCTGTAGTTTAGTTTTTTTATTTTCGTCTATAGGCACCAAATAATTAAAATAGCGATCGCGAACCTTGTTCTTTTTTAGTTTTACCGGCAAATTCCCAACGCTATTTGTTGAAAAGGCCACACAGCCATCTTGAAGCGGACATTCCACGCAATTGGGATTCTGGGGCGTACATTGCAAGGCCCCAAATTCCATAATCCCCTGATTGTAATCACGTATATTGGCCGTATCCATGACCTCAGCGGCTTTTTCCTTAAAATAGTGCACACCTTCCCTACTATTTATAGGTAAGTCTACCCCGTAGTAGCGGGCCAACACCCTGTAGACATTACCGTCTACAACTGCCCTGGGCAAATTAAAGCATATAGAGGCAATGGCACTTGCCGTATAGTCGCCCACGCCCTTTAGTCTTAAAAGCTCATTATAGTTCTGAGGAAACTTCCCATTATAGTGTTCGGTAATTATTTTTGCTGTAGCGTGTAAATTTCTTGCCCTGGAATAGTACCCCAGTCCCTGCCATAGTTTTAGTACCTCCTCTTCCTTGGCCCGGGCTAGATCCTGAACCTGTGGAAAGGCCTTTATAAACTTTAGATAATAAGGGGTTCCCTGCGCCACTCGCGTCTGCTGCAACATTATTTCAGAAAGCCAAATACGATATGGATCGCTTGTTTCCCGCCAAGGCAAAAGCCTTTTATTTTCCTTGTACCACTGTAAAATTAATCTAGAAAAATTCATCTACTAAGGGATAATTTACAAAAGTAATCGTTTACTAACTTAAAATTAAGTTCCTTAGCGATGAAAGATAGAATTTAATTCATATATTTGCATCCCGAAAAAAAAATACTAAGAAATCTATTTAGTTAAAATGACGAAAGCGGAAATTGTAACGAGAATCTCAGAAAAACTGGGAATTGAAAAAGGAGATGTACAAGCAACTGTGGAATCTTTCATGGATGAAGTTAAAACATCTTTAGAGAGTGGCGACAACGTATACCTAAGAGGTTTCGGCAGTTTTATTATTAAAACAAGAGCTGAAAAAACTGGTAGGAACATTTCAAAGAACACTACTATAAAAATTCCTGCGCACAATATACCCGCATTTAAGCCTGCAAAAGTTTTTGTAGAAGGAGTTAAGAGTAATGTACAAGTTAAATAAAATAGTATTAATCTAAAAAAGTAGACCTCTATGCCTAGTGGTAAAAAAAGAAAAAGACA
>CAXAVP010000290.1:0-5384 GCA_963972175.1 uncultured Arenibacter sp. | reverse complement strand
AATCCAACACCTGATTTATAGGTGATATCCCCCCCTTTTTAGCGGCTCCCGCAGACTTAATGGCGTCTGTTACCAAACCGTCCTTAATGTTTCCCGGAGAGGGGTTGGCGTGAAATCCGGATCCTGAATCTATTGCCCTTTTATGGTAAGCTGCCATCAGTGCCCCAAATTTATTGGCCATTTCTTTGGTAGCACAACGGTTTATCAGTTCCTGTTCTACCCCATTCAATTCTGGAAACTCTGCCAGTATGGCTTTACCTCCCAAACTAACAATTAAATCTGAGCAATGGCCTACAACAGGATTGGCAGAAATCCCGGAAAAACCATCGGAGCCACCACATTCCAATCCCAATATTAATTTATTGAGTTCTGCTGGTTTTCGAGTATTTTTGTTGGCCTCCATCAGGCCTACAAAAGTTTTTTTCACTGCCTCCGCAATAAACCCCTTTTCTGAAACGCTTTTTTGCTGTTCCAATACATATATGGGCCTCTCGTAATTAGGTATTCTTTCCTTTACAGCTTTTATAAAAATGGACTCTTGGGCATTCTGACATCCTAAACTTAAAATGGTGGCACCTGCCACATTTGGGTTGGTCATATACCCCGCCAACAAATTACATAAGGCTTCGGAGTCCTGCCTGGTTTCACCACAACCAATATTTTGGGTAATAAACTTAAGTCCGTCCACGTTTTTAAACAGCCTGTTGTCTTTTTCATTCTCTGTAAGAAGTATTATATCATCATCCAAAATTTCGTCTGGGGTTTTTCCTTCTTTATACCCCTTAACCAATTTTTGAACATCCAACCTATATTCATCAGAGGAACCATACCCCAAGCACGCCTCCATAGCCTTTTTAATAGCAAGAATATTTCTGTTCTCACAAAAAACCAATGGCATAACCAACCAAATATTTTGGGTTCCGACCGAACCGTCTTCCCTATGATAACCATCAAAGGTCTTATTTTTCCAATGGTCAATGTTAAGTGCCTGCCAACTAGGTGCCGTTCCTACCTCCGAGAGGTTAAAAGAACTCGCTTTATGCTGTATATTACTTACAGTTATGGTCTCGCCTCTTTTTATATGCCGTGTGGCCTCTCCAACGATTACGCCATACATTATTATATCATCACCAATATTAAGGTCTTGCATTGCAAATTTATGTTTTGCCTTTACCTTATTGACCATAACGTATTGCTCCCCATCATGGTTGGCAATAGATTTCTTCTCCAAATCCCGAAGGGCCACCATTACATTATCCTTATTGTGAATTTTTATAACTTGTTGCATACTTTACTTTAATAATTTACCCAATAGGAACGCTTAAACAACTTTCCGGACTAGCCTTAAACATTATCAATTTCTGCCTTTGATGTCCAATAGTGTTCATCAAAAAATTGCATTGCTAAATTGATTTAGCTAAGATACAAATATATGATATCCTAGTTCTATTCCAGAATAAAATTCATTTTTCACCCCCTATCCGCGGCAAATTCCTTCCCGTTTACCTTTATTTTAGCGTTCCTTTTAAACATCACGGAGCTCATGTATAGTTTTGTAATGTTTTAGAAATCCATTGTCTACCAATTCTTCTTTTGTCCTAAGGCATATATAATTAAAATTAGACAAAAAAATAGCTGGGGCGTACCCCAGCTATTTCCATTTTTCCAACCTATGGAATACTTCATTTCCGTTTTATGGCTAATAAGAGCTTTATTTAATTAGTCTCTGTAATAAAATCGGCTTCGACCACTATTTTTCTGGACCATGCTGTTCCTAAAGTTATTAGGTTCAGGAAAAAATTATCTACACTAGTGGTAACTTTAACAGAAGTGTTTATCACGGCATCGGGTTTTTTATCCGCAATTTCGTCCGCCAAAATTTCAGATATTTCAAAGGTAGAAGTCCAATCAAAATTAACATTCTTTTTAACGGTAATATGTTCTACCACTTGAACTTTTTCTGTTGGCTGGTTGTATAACATTGGGACCGCCGCCTTTCCACTGATACGCGCTATGGTACAGGACTGAAAAAGAATGGCAATCATTAAAAAGGGCAAGACTAATTTGTTGTTGATCATTTTTTATATTTTTATTAATTAACTAGTGAAGTTGCTTATCAAGAATAATACCACTAAGAGCTTCTATCATTAGAAATATTTTAAATTACAAATTCATAAAACCCATATCTGAATTCCGATTGTAATAAAGAATATTTGCAATTTTATCGCCTACTTTTTTTCCATTGATAAGGTCTATGATGTGCAAGGTTCCATCAATACCAGAGGTGATACCTGCTGTAGTAATAAACTTTCCATCCTGTACAAATCGTACATCATCCACTACATGAACCTCAGAGTTTCCTTGTAGCGCTTCGAGAGTCATATAATGGGTAGTTGCTGTTTTTCCATCTAAAAGTCCAGCTTCAGAAAGAATGATTCCTCCTACACATACTGACATGGTAATCGTTGAGTTTTCATCTTGCTCCCTTACCCAATCCAATAACTCCTTATTTCCCGCGCATAATTCAGCTACAATTTCGGGGTGTGCCCCAGGGACAACCAATATATCGGCCTTAGGCGCATTTTTAAAATTATAGGTTGCCATTAGCCCCATTAATCCCCCCTCTGAGGTTACTAAATTGTTTGTTTGAGACACCGTATAAAGGTTATACCTTGGATCCAGCAAATTTGCTTTGGCAAAAACATCTATAGGCCCATTGAGATCCAATGCTTCCACCTGATCATAAATTAAAAATGCAACGTTGATATTCTTGTTATTCGAAAGGTTTAATTCATTTCCCGGAACATAATCTTGGGCACTTCCAGTTGAGAAAATCAGTCCCAATAGCAATTTTAAAAGATAATTTGGCTTTCTTTTCATTTGATTCATTTTTAATCTGTTGTTTATAGTTATACGCAAAGTTCTTACTAGATTCCAACCACCTAGTGCTTTCCATAAAGTTTCCGGTATTCAAATGGACTTAAATGTATATTTCTAAGAAATGTCCTGCGCAAGGTTTCCGTGGTTCCAAACCCACATTCCTCGGCAATAAAATCCATTGGTTCATCGGTTTCTTCCAAATATATCTTAGCGGTTTCGATCCGTAATTTTTCTATATACTTGGCAGGTGTGAATCCGATTTCCTTACCAAAAACCCGTACAAAATTCCGAGGGCTCATCCTAGCTTTATCCGCTAATGTTTGGACATCCAAATTTCCCTTCAAATGATCACTAATCCATTCTTGAATATCCCTTATTGTTTTTTTGCTCGATAGTTGTGGATTCAAAAAAGTGCTGAATTGGGGTTGTCCGCCGGGCCTTTTCAAATAAAGAACCAGCGATTGGGCGATTTGCAATGCCACAGTTCGTCCATAATCCTCTTCCACCAGAGCTAATGCAAGATCTATTCCTGCGGACGCTCCAGCTGATGTATACACCTTACCATCCTTAACGAAAATAGAATGACTATCGACTTCAATTTGACCATAATTTGATTTCAGATCATCCAAGAAGTCCCAATGGGTAGTTGCTTTTTTATTCTTTAGCAAACCACCTTCCGCAAGGACAAAGGCACCGATACACACGGAACATATGCGCCTAATGCCATGGTGTTTTTGTTTTAGCCACTGGATCAGTTCTGGATAGCCATCCCATTTATGGTGGTTGGAAAAGCCGGCAATTATCAAGGTGTCAATCTTAGCCTGAATATCAGATAGGTGTCTATGACAATGAATGATCAGTCCGCTATTGGTAACGATATTCAACTCGGTGGTCGCCGAAGCTATGAGAATATCATAACCTTCTATAGCCCCATTGGAAATGTTGGGACAAACGTTCTTAATACAGCCAAAAACATCGCTAGGGCCTATGACATCCAGTGCCAAACAATCCGGGGTTACGACTATTACAATTAGCTTCTTTCTCATACTGCAAAGATAACCCCTAACCCCATTGTCATTTATGACAGCTTTTCATCAGTTTCTGCCAATTCTCAATTGAACGCGGTTTGCACTGTTTACAATTAGAAGGATTTTTTCAGCAGTAAATAAAAAGAGGGGGAGAAACACCATTCCCCCCCCTTCATAATAAGCTAAATATTACAGGATGAAATCCAGTATTCAGCATTTAAATTACGCAATACTGACGATTTATGCGTCCCTTTAAGAAGCTAGTTTTAGTCTGTCTTTTTTATAAACACAGCCCCATAGGTATCATTCCCTATATCGCCTCTAACCCTAGCTTTTATTTTAAATTCGGCTCCGGTTTCATAGTCATCGATTTTTACGCGATACGTATTGCCGCTTGAGGAAGTCCCTGTTTCCCCTTTATGCCTATCTTGGGTTATCAATTGTCTGTTCTTATAAACGGACACCCCTTCAATTTCCAATTTATGCGCCCCGTCCGTATAAATAAATGTGACATCATAAGTTCCATTACCATCAATTTTACCGGTTGCGTTCAGTTCCAATTCCCCAAAAATAGCTCCTTTAATAAGTGCTGGTTTCCATTCCCCCAATAGGGTCCCAAACTTTTTATATTGTTCGTATTTTTCCGGGAAATACAATGGTAAGGAGAACTGATGACGGTTCACTACGGTAATCGCCTTAAAATCGGATAATTTGTCTACCTTGACCGGGCCGGTATACACAGCATCATAGGTATTGGGTCTAAGACCATTGGTAGTGTAACGAATATGTGCACCCTCTACCACATTTTCCAGGGTTACCTCAAAGCCACTTCCAACTTCCTTCTTCCCAATCAATTTAGGCTGCGGCACCCTATACCCGTAACCCGCTTCATCATATCTATTATAATGTCTCCGCATTCTATCCTCAAAATCGGACCAATCCTTATTACCTTTTTGTGTCCAACCAACCTCTGCCAAAGCTGCCATCCTAGGAAAGGTGAGGTAATCAAAATACTTCTCTGATCGATTCTCATTTATCGGTAGTATTTCCTGTAAAATGGTACCATGGATAAACTGATCGGACCACAGGGTGGCATGGACGCCCAGAACCTGAGACTCGTATTCCTCGCCTAATCCTTCAACCATAGGGTCCATTCCATATACTTTTTCCAGACTAATTGGAGATAGCCAGGTAGCCGCTTTCACCTCCCCGGGAATACTGCTTTCCGCCACATCAAAATAGGCATGGCTAGATAGTGCCATCACCATATCATGCCCGGCCTGGGTACCTGAAATAGCCTTTTTCTTATTGTGCCAAACCATTCCCACGGCCTTATCATCCAATCCTCTTTCAATAATCTCGTCCCAGCCCACAATGGTTTTACCATGATTCTTTAATACCTTTTGTATCCGATTGGTAAAATATACCTGCAGATCGGCTTCCTTTTCCAGTCCTAGGGATTCTTTTCTTTTCTGA
>CAXAVP010000289.1:0-5393 GCA_963972175.1 uncultured Arenibacter sp. | reverse complement strand
AGCCATTAATACTATTTTTAGTATTTAGTATTAAATCTGTTAACCAACATCTAACCTTATCCATATTGCCAATCAACAATTTACTAAAGTAACCAATATCAGAAAGGGGAAGGTGGGACCTTCCAAAAGAAAGTCTAGGAATATGGAAGTCATTCCAATGTTTGATCGTCTAGTTCATACGGCTCACAGAATAGATATAAATGGGGAATCAATGAGGAAAAACTTAAAAATACATATCAAATTTAACCACAATAGAATCGATTTTGAGCACTTAGTTTACCATGTTCACTTTCATCTGGGGCACTTAATTCACCTTAAACGGCTCATCCAGGCAGTTTCATGAGACAGTATTCTATGGTTGCCCGATTACTGGCTACATTGCAAATAATAGGGAATAGACTACCTTTCAATTTTTCTTTACCCTATAGGTGATTCTTCCATTGGTGATTACTTTGCGGACTTGGATGTTCAACCTAGCACTACGCGATATAATAGCTGGACAGCTGGAATCCGAATTCGAAATAAGCGCTCTAAATTGTAGTCCATTCATGTTAATTTCGGGACTATTGATTGTTAAAGTTTCTGTATCCGTTCCACTATAATCGACCCCATTGGAGAGATCAGAAAAATTAAGGCCACCATCACTGCTAACCTGCCACTGATAAGTATTTACATTAATTGCAGAAACGATAAAATTCGTGGAATTGCCAGAAAATATTGTCAGATCATCTGGTTCCGAAGTTATTGTGTAAGGAGCAATGGTAATAACCTGGCTAACTTCCAAGCTATTTCCTGCCTCGTCTGTAATTCTATAGGTTCTTGTTATTATTTCTGGGTTGCTCGCCCCGTTGCTTACATCATCAACAAAAACTACGGATGGGTCAGTGGTACAGTTGTCAGCTTCATCTACTACTACATTGGGATCAGGTGATGGTACATCACTGGAACAGTACACTTCGATCGGCGACGGATTACTTGCAGTTGGTGGTGTACTATCTATTGCTAGATTTGTTGTTGCCGTAATATTCAGTGTTGGGTCACCTGGCATACCACCATACTCTACGACATATCCTTGTGGTTGATAATTTCCTGAAGAGGCCCCTGTATTGGTAAGATCGTTCCAAGAACCGTTCGGGTTTACATTAGGGTGCGTAATGTGTGCATAGTCTTCGTCTCCTGATTGATTTGGCTCTCCGGAATTCCAAAATGCAAAATTTGGGGAACTGCCGCCCGCAGTTCCATTCCAAAAGTTAAGACCAGCTTCGGGACCTGTTACCCACAACCACACTCCTTCCGAGGCAGCATCGCTTCCTCCTATCCATCCGACCCCTAGTGCTTGCGAACCTGAAAAATCGGCCTCCTCTTGCGAGGTCAATGTCGCAAGATAACCCTGTAGTCCATAAAATGTTCGTGAATTGGCTGCTGCATTTGCATCTGTCCAAGTAATCCCAAGGTCATCCACATATTCATAATAGTGTCCTGTAGTTGGGAGATAGTTGGCGTTTCCCACCGTAATAGAAAATTGCCTCGCACCACTAGGGTTGGAAGCACTACTTGAGTAGGAAACATCACTTATTGCAGATTCAAAGGCCGTTAAGGTAGCGGGCCCAACCAGCAGTAATTTTCCTTCCACGGCGCTCCAGCTTGGTGTTATTGTAGGGTGTACACCTGTAAGAGTTAATAAATCTTCACCGGTTACATATCCAGATGAAATTTGAATAATAACCAATTCTGCAGTAATATCATCGGGATCAGAGATGGATACGGTCTCCACCACAGGTACTGAACCACCCGGACAATATTCTTGGTTACCAGTAGCTGTTATTGTCGGAGGGTCGTCCGTAATTACAGGTGGGGGTACTAATGCTGAAATCTGGAAATTGTCAATGTAAGTATACTCATTGGATTCCCAATCACGATCATTGGATAAAAATCGAACTGTTGTTGTTGCAGATATATAACTTGAAATATCAATAGAGTAATTGCCTGAATTTGTACCGCCAAATGTATTTAGGGTCGTATAGGTGGTGCCGTTGGTGGAAATTTGAACTGCCAGAGTTTCTCTATTATCTAGACCAACAGTCTCCCAATCAAAAGATAGTGTAGCGCTAGATGCTCCTGTCAAATCTACAGACCTATTTATACTCTCATTCCAAATATAATGAAAACGTAATCTATTCCCGTTAATTCTTATATATCCGTTAGAAGGGGAGTTGTCATCCCCATTTTCGTTCCAAGCGGATAAGAAATTAGAATTTCCGTCATTTGTGGAATATGATGCAGAACTAAAATTATCTCTGTAGGTATTCTGAGACAATAGATAGGAAGGATATGTAAGCGATAAAAAAACGCAAATGATGTAAGACAACCTAATTGGGTTCATAAAAAAGTCAAGTAAATATATACAATATGACCAATTACCAAAATTCCCATGACAAAACCATTACATTTTTTTTGTAATTAATCCAGCTTAATAATTAAAATTAGTTTTTTTCTAACTAAACCAACGTAGATTGTTGTGTGTCTCTGGCCAAACGTTGCGTATCCACCAGATCTTGAAGTCGGTGCTCTAAAAGGAAGCAACAAAACGGACACACAAATAAGAGGGTAGTGGTGTAATGGTTATAAGCCCGTTTAATTAATTACTAGGCCATGAAAAAGATTTACGAAATTAGGCCTATAAAGAAATATAGTAACTAGTTGCTATATTCATGCATTGTAGGTAATTTCACCTACCGCAAGGAAGTTCTCTTCAAGGTTTTCCCGAGCACAGTTGCGGGGTATCGAATTGGGGTACTTTTTATTGTTGTGCAATTTGGGACTTTGAGCAAGGATCCCTGCCCCAAGCATTTCAGCTTGTCAGCGTTGAGAGTTGGCTATCAAAACGTTGTCACGTTTGAAATACTTGTATCAAGGCCGGTGTAATTTCTGATAAAGTCAAATTTATCGGAATTGATAACATAAAAAAACGGATTTCCGGTTCCCATCCCCACGTTGGTTAGCCATACCTGAAAAACATGGCGAAGGGGAGTCTTGAAAAGAACTGGCCCAAGGTGTTCGGTATCTGAAACTATTGTTAACATAGGTTAAGAATATAGACGTCTTCCAAGAAGAGCTTTGAACCAAGAAAACAGAAGACAATGGAAATAAAGACATTGTTTCAAAAACTGGATGGTACATTTTCCAATTTAGTGAAGGACACGGGCCATATCGAAAACGATATATTCTTTTATAAGAAAAAGCCGAAAAATGGTCTATTGCGGAAGAGTTACAACATCTAACCTTGCCCATTTTGCCAATCAACAATTTACTATCGCAACCAATTGCAGTAACGGAAAGGTGGGGACCTTCCAAAAGAAAGTTCAGGAATAGGGAAGTTTTTCTAAACGATAATAAAAAAGCAACAATAGGCCGGGAATGGAAGGCATTTCCTCCATTTATACCGAAAAATGAAAATGAAAATCTAAATTATACCAGGTTGCAACGCACATGCAATCAAGCGAAAATAAAAGATTTCTATAAATTAACCGGTAATCAAATCCAGGGGTTAAGAGATCTATTTCCGATTACGGGTGCCACTAGAAGTAAAGACATAATCCACGAATTTCGGAGCAATTAACAATGCTGCTTGCAATCTCAAAACAAATGGATGATAAATAAATGGACGACATTCAATAACCGTTGCCATATAGTGGTTTGGTAACTTTTAGGGAAGCCCTCTATCTTACACTGGGTCATACCGGGCACTCCTATCATTACGTAAAAAAAGTAGCAAAAAAGATTGATAAATTAGGTATTGGAAGAAATATAACCAATACCTAGTTTTGATAACAGCAGGAAAACTTAAAAAGTAATTACTCTTAAAATAGGTCATCGAATGAAAATAAAAATCAAAAAACTACCCATACTATTAATGATTACAGGGGTATTAACAATAGGGTCTTGTAGAGATATTAAAAATCAAGACTCTGACCAGGGTAACATTGAGAAGGAACATTTCAACCATTTTTCCGCAGATATTAATGAAGAGCTACTGCTAGGATCCTGGCTGGACACCTCAGAGTCCGCACTACATTTTTCAATGTTCAAGGATGGGACGGCATGTTCAGATAATATGGCAACATTGTTGTATGAAAAATGGAAGTTGGAAGGGACAAATCTAATCTTAACCGTACAAAGTATTGGTAATGGCAGTTCATCGACTGGGGAAGAAGTATATGAAATACAAACATTGACAGAAAAGAAAATGTCCTTACGGAATAGAGAAAGTGTGTTCACGTTTGTAAAGAAAAAATAAAGTGCCAATGAGGGTACTATTTTAGTTGATTATGAAAAAAAGAAACAGCAGCTTATTACAGGATGTAAAAACCTGTTGGGCTTTATCCGCACCTAAAAAGGGTGAGGCTACAATTTTCTAACCAATCATAATATAGTAACTTTAGATTTTGAACTTGAAAATTATATAGCATAAGAAAAGAAAGAAAATGTATCATCCTAGATTGTACGGAGAATTTTATGAAATGGGACTTAAGTACGGATCGTTACTTAAAGAAAAAGCAAATTTTGTACTTCCTGAAATAAGCTCAAAAAAGAAAGAATTTGGGCTTGAATCATATGAGCAGCTCAAGAATTTTTATCCAGAAGTTGTTGAGGAGATTAAAGGTTTTGCGAAAGGAATCAATGACAAGCCTGAAAACCTTGGAGCATTTTTATTAAGCCTGGGCATTTTTGATATTAGTGGACAATGTAGCGTGTTTGGCTATAAAAATAATGACTCCATAATTATAGGTAGAAACTACGATATGCTCTATGAGTTCAAAAAATTTACAGAAAGCAGTCTAATTGCACCTAAAGGCAAGTATGCCTATATAAGTCAGTCTGATGTATTCATTGGACGCTCGGATGGAATTAATGAAAAAGGACTTTCCGTGGCAATGTCTTTTGTAAATGGAACAATAGTTCAGCCAGGGATTGGGTTTCATTTTGTTGTTAGAAAGGTTCTAGAGAATTGCAACACTACCGAACAAGCAGTACAACTCATTCAAAAAACCAAAGTGGCCTCAGCCAATAACTTTTTAATTGCGGACAAAAACTTTGATCTGGCAGTAGTTGAATCGGCACCGCAAAAAAGTGTGGTTCGCAGGCCCCAAAAAAACGAAAAATTCATTTACATTACAAACCAATTCATAACAGATGAAATGAAACCCTTAGACAGGGGAGGGGTGGAGTGGAGTAAAAGTTTGGAACGCTACAATGGGTTAAAAGAAAGCCTATCAACTGTAGAAAGAATGGATTTAGAGAAAGCTAAAGAAACTTTATCCAACAAATGCGTTTGCTTGGATTTAAGGAAAGAAAAGTTTGGAACCATTTGGTCAGTTGTTGCCAACCTTAAT
>CAXAVP010000288.1:0-5454 GCA_963972175.1 uncultured Arenibacter sp. | reverse complement strand
GTGTGGATGTTGCGGTGTACAGATATGCAGAGGCACTTTTAATCTATGCGGAGGCCAAAGCAGAATTGGGAACACTTGAACAAAACGATCTGGATATTAGTATTAATCTTTTGAGGGAAAGGGCTGGACTTCCAAATTTAAATCTAAGTGAAGCCAATACCAACATAGATTCTTCCTTGGAAAATAATTTCCCTAATGTTACAGGTACAAACAAAGGAGTTATTTTGGAAATAAGAAGGGAAAGACGTGTAGAATTTGCCGCAGAAGGGTTCCGTTTTGATGATCTTATGAGGTGGCACGCAGGTAAGATATTGGAGGAAATACCACGAGGCCTTTATTTCCCTGGCCTTGGGAAATATGATATGACGGGAGATGGTGTGGAGGATATCCATATTATTACGAGTACCGAGGAAATTCCGTCCCCTAAGGAAACCAACTCCCTAGGCGTTGATCTAATCTATTATAAAGCAGGGTTCTTTGGTGATAGTAACGCCAGTTTATTTTTATCAAACGGAACTTCTGGAAATATGGTGACCTCCGTAGATCAACCAAGTTTTGTGGAACCCAAATACTACTACCGACCTATTCCTGCACATCAAGTGGCACTTAATCCACAACTTAAGCAGATAATGGGCTGGTAAAGAACAATTTAAATAGAAAATTAAAATAACAAACCAATGAAAATTATATATTTCCTAATATTCTTAATTACAACCCTGACCATTGTGGGGTGCGAGGAGGACGTAAATCTTTATGACTTTGAACAATATAAGTTTGTTTCTTTCATTGCCAATAATATTACCGTATCGGAAAAGTATTCTACGGAGAATGGAGAGGCATACCCCATTTTCTTAAGGTATGACGGCAGTGTGCTAGAAGAGGATTTTACGGTTACCGTGAAAGTTACGCCCAACAATGCCCAGCCGGGCATTGATTATGATGTAGAAAATACCACCGTGATGTTTAAGGCAGGTGAAATTAAATCTGAACCACTGCTAATAGATATTATAGACAATTTACTAAATAGTGATCAGGAAAGGAGTCTGGACATTAGCATTGAAAGCGTAAGTAATCCCAAAATTGATGTAGGTGTGGGTGTGGTAAATCAATCCAACAAATCCTCAACGTTATTTATCACAGATGATGAATGTAGCAAGACCATTAGTATTTTTAATTCATCCAATTTAATCAGCTCTGCAGGGAACCATACCGTATCCGGTACGGTTACGGGTTCCAAGGTTTTCTTAACGGGTAACTTAATTGATTATGGTCCATTTCCAAATGCTACATTAGAGGTGACCCTTACTCCAACAGTTGAAGGGGGGACGGCCGGTGCTGCTACTTTTGAAGACTACGCTGCAGGGATGGATAACGATGGATATGTTTATGAGTTTAGACAAAACGGGGAGGGGGTCTATAACATTTGTGCCGGGGAAATTGAAGTATCTATAGATGTGTACTATGAATCTGGAGGAACTTGGGTATTTTGGTATACCTCCCATAATGTTTTCTCTATTCCTTAAAAAATGCAAATTGATTTGTTGGAGTTTATATCTTTAAAGATGTGTTTTTTTAAAAACCAAATCCTTTGCTTGTCAATAGATTCTTACATTAACGAAAAATATTAAGAGTATGGTAATTGGTGTTCATAAAGGAATACGTTTTTATCCCAACTATCTATACTTAATTTTATTATAAATCACCTAACGAAAAGAAATGATACGAATTATACAGAACCTTACGCTAATGGTTTGTTTTGGTTTAGCAGGCTTTGGCCAAAACACAGCAGAACCAAAAGTACTTTTTGTAATTGTAGATGGGATATCTGCCGATGTTATAGAAAAGATATCAACTCCTAATTTAGACGCTATTTCAGAGGTGGGCGGATATTCACGTGCCTATGTGGGAGGAGAAGCGGATGGATACTCGGAAACTCCTACTATATCGGCAGTAGGATACAACAGTCTACTAACTGGGACTTGGGCAAATAAACACAACGTATGGGGAAACGGAATTAAAAATCCCAACTATAATTATTGGACTATTTTTAGATTGGCAAAGGAATACCGCCCAGATTTAAAAACGGCCGTATTCTCTACCTGGGAAGATAACCGGACCAAATTGGTAGGGGAGGGCCTAACGGAAACGGGAAAAATTAAACTGGATTACCACTTTGACGGTTTTGAAAAGGACACCTTGAATTTTCCGCATGATGAGGGGCGATTATTCATCTATAAAATAGATGAACACGTTGTGGGGGAGACCACTAGGTATATCAAAGAAAGTGCCCCGGATTTGTCTTGGTTGTACTTAGAGTTCACGGATGACATGGGACATAAATATGGGGATAGCGATCAATTTTACAATGCTGTAAAAATAATGGACAATCAAATGGGGCGTATATGGAAAGCCATTCAATTTAGGGAAGAGCACCATAATGAAAATTGGCAAGTCTATATAACCACAGATCATGGAAGAAATAAGGAAACAGGGAAAGGGCATGGTGGACAAAGTGCAAGGGAGCGCCTTACATGGATCGTCACCAACGCAAAGGGACTGAATTCTTATTTTTATAAAAAGGATCCGGGAATTGTTGATATTATGCCAACAATACTGCGAACCTTTGCTATTCATCCCCAAAAAGAGCAGTTGTGGGAAATTGATGGGGTTCCGCTAACAGGCCCCGTCTCCATTGTCAATGCCAAAGGCAAGCTTATTGGAGATAAAATTGAACTTACTTGGGAGGCACTTCAGAAGAAGGGAAGTCTGAAAATATGGGTTTCCCTTGGCGATAAATTTACTGAGGGTGGATTAGATGAATATATAGAATTGAAAAAAGTTAAAACTAAATCCGAAAAAGCTATTATTGATATTTCTGATTATCCTTCCCAGTTCTACAAAATTGTCTTGGAAGGTGAAAATAATAGCATTAATACCTGGGTATTAAAAGAATAATAGGACTAGGTGATGAAAAAAAAGCATGATCCAAAAAGAAGGCAGTTAATAAAGAATGTAGGTGTAGCATCAGGTGCAGCTATGATGGGAACTATTGCCACAGCCAATTCAAAGGTGCTGAAAGCCAAAGATAAACCTGTACTCCGTGTTGCCCATATCACTGATATACATATTACTCCAAGTAATAACGCCCCGAAACGATTTAGAAATTGCTTAAAAGATGTGCTAAAACATAGGGTAGATTTTTTGTTAAATGGAGGTGACACCATAATGGCAGCAGATTATAACCATATAACCAGGGAAGAAGTTTTAGACCAATGGAAGATTTGGGAAGAATTGAGAAGTGATTTTAAAGGATATCACATGTATAGTTGTCTTGGTAACCACGATATGTGGTGGGCTGCTCCAGAAACTACTGATACCATGTACGGAAAGGAATATGTAGTAAAACAACTAAATATGCCCTCTCGCTATTATAGTTTTGCAAAAAATGGTTGGCATTTTATAGTCTTGGATAGCAATAATGCCAATGCAGGATCTCTGGATGAGGAGCAACGACAATGGTTGGAAAATGAATTGGGTAAAATAAACAACGGAGCTGCTGTTCTGGTCATGAGCCACTATCCAATTTTGGGTGTAAGTACCATACCGTATGGCGGGTGTCATACAGACAGTAAATACATTACCAAGTTGTTCAATAAGCATAGCGATAAAAAAATACATTGTATTAGCGGTCATATGCATTTAGTGGATACGGCCGTTTACAATGATGTACATTTTTACTGCAATGGATCTATGAGTGGTTTTTGGTGGGGGGAAGGTGATGAAGAATCAGCATCTAAGGGTTGGTATCAGGAGACTCCACCGGGTTATGCAATAATTGAGTTTTATAAGGACGGATCAATATCAAACACCTATCATCCACATAACTATTGAGACACATAAGAACAAAGCGACTGTTTAAAAATAGTTTGGTCTGTATTCGTAGTTTATGCCTAAGGTAAGTGATGAAAGGGTGGGGTTATTAATGTGATTATTAATTGAAGATCATGAGGAAATACTTCTTTACGCTGATTTTATTTGTTACATTTTTTTCAAGTAGTGGGCAAGAGCGTAGCACTACCTTCAAGGTAATGGCTTGGAATATATTACACGGGGGCAATGATCTTGATAACGGACCTCAAAATGTGGTAAAGATAATAAGGGAGATTGATCCCGATATTATATTAATGGTAGAGACTTATGGTTCGGGGAAAATGATTGCAGATTCCTTGGGGTATAATTTTCATTTGATCGCTTCTGAGGGAACTGCCTTGGATGATAAAGGTGTAAATCTTTCCCTATTTTCAAAATATCCCTTTGGAGCGCGAATCGATACCGATTTTCCATTTTACTTGGGAGGACGAGAGGTTTTAATAAAGGGACAAAAAATTAATGTTTTTTCCAATTGGTTCCATTACCTGCCATGGGAAGATAAGCCTGAAAATTTGGGTAAATCTGTGGATGAACTATTGGAATGGGAAAAATCTGGGACGAAGTATGAAATGCTACAAAAAGTCCTTCCCTATCTTAATAAATATGCGGCCGAATCAGATGATACTCCAATGATATTTGGAGGAGATTTGAATACACCTTCCCATTTGGATTGGGGGGAAGAGACAAGGGATATGCACAATGGTTTGGTTGTGCCTTGGTATACTACCAAAATATTGGAAGATATTGGTTTAATCGATACATATAGAACCTTGAATCCCGACCCAAATATGGCCCCTGGAATTACATGGCACACTAAAGGTAAGAATGATGATCACAGAATTGACTATATTTTCTATAAAGGAACTAAAATAGAGGCAATCAGATCGGAATCGTATATGACATTTTTTGGTGAGCCAATTTCCATAAATGGTAGGCTTATACCCTACCCTTCAGATCATGGGTTTATAGTGACCACTTTTTTAACTAAATAAAGGCGGCTTTGATTTTGTTGAATTAATTTCATTGTTGTAGAATGGAAATGATCGCATTGATTAAAATTATGACGATTTTCAACTTTGTACCACGGTTATTTTGTGGGAAAGCTAATATTTAGAGAAACAAACTCCGCCCATTGCCCTCCATTTCATTCCGGACAAAGCGCATCGTAAAAATGTCTTGGACACAAGCCATTTTCAGAAAAAGAAAACGGCTTAAGTCCACAATACATCTTAACTTGTTATTGTGTTTTTTATATCCTATGGAGGCTAGTTTTTTGTAAAAGATCATCAGTATGGGCGCAAGCTGGCGCGCTGGCCTTCAAACCCCGGAGGTATAACAAAACCGACGGTAGGAGGTTCACGAATACCGATAAAAAATTAATATAAAAAATAATGAGTAAAAAACCACCCGTAAGTGTTTTTAGTAGTGGAACCGGAGGATTGCATATCCCTAATTCTCGCAGTGTTGCAAATAAAAATACCCGTTGTTTGCACAACGGGCATCCTAAAGTGTTCAAAAATGCTC
>CAXAVP010000287.1:0-5485 GCA_963972175.1 uncultured Arenibacter sp. | reverse complement strand
GGATCAAAACCTTCTTGTTCTGTTAATTTTTTTAACGCATTTCGTGTGAAAAAAAGCGCATTTAAACGACTTTTAGTTTCTTTCCAACCTCAATAAATGCTGCTATTGCACGATCTAAATGTTCCTTTTTATGTGCCGCTGACAATTGAACGCGTATCCTTGCTTTGCCCTTTGGCACGACTGGATAAAAGAAACCTATTACGTATATTCCTCTTTTAAGCAGCATATGGGCCATTTCTTGGGACAGCTGGGCATCATAGAGCATTATGGGGACAATTGCAGAGTCACCGTCTATTATTTCAAAACCGGCCTTTTTGATCCCTTGCTTAAAGTATTGGGTATTGTACTCCAGTCTATCGCGTAGCTCGGTATTGTTGGCCAACATATCTAAAACCTTAATGGAAGCACCTACGATAGCGGGTGCCAGCGAATTGGAGAATAGGTAGGGTCTGGAGCGCTGTCTTAGTATTTCTATGAGT
The DNA here is from genome assembly GCA_963972175.1 of uncultured Arenibacter sp. GTDB lineage: Bacteria > Bacteroidota > Bacteroidia > Flavobacteriales > Flavobacteriaceae > Arenibacter. Next base: position 5,006 of record CAXAVP010000287.1, on the reverse strand, counting down.
TCCTTTTTACCAGTGGTATAGCCACCCATTGCCCCACCAAGGGCTTTCCCCAGGGTACCTGTAATAATATCTATTCTGCCCATGACCTGCTTTTCTTCCAGGGTACCCCTACCGCTAGGCCCAATAAAACCAGCCGCATGACATTCATCTATCATAACCATGGCATCGTATTTATCGGCCAGGTCGCATATTTTATCCAGCGGGGCTACCAGGCCATCCATAGAGAACACCCCATCGGTTACAACTATCTTAAATCGGGCTCCATCGCTATCTGCCTGCTTTAACTGTTCTTCCAAATTGCCCATATCACTATTGGCATACCTGTATCGCTTGGCCTTGCACAGGCGAACTCCGTCTATTATGGAAGCATGGTTCAAGGAATCGGAGATAATAGCATCTTCGGGACCCAATAAGGGCTCAAAAACACCGCCATTGGCATCAAAGGCAGCCGCATATAGGATAGTATCTTCCGTACCATAGAAATCAGCTATCTTTTTCTCTAACTCCTTGTGTATATCCTGAGTGCCACATATAAACCTTACGGACGACATTCCAAAACCATGGCTGTCCAGGGTATCCTTTGCCGCCTGTACCACCTCTGGATGGGACGAAAGCCCCAAATAATTATTGGCACAGAAATTAATAACCTCCTTACCGCCCGCTATTTTAATTACCGCATCCTGTGGACTCACAATAATGCGCTCCTCCTTATACAGACCGGCCTCTTTTATAGCTGCCAATTCCTCCTCTAAATATTCCTTGATCTTTCCGTACATAATTTAAAGTTAAATTGATTTTTGATCCTTAATAAATCCCTTGGGCCAAGGTTGTCCGTTTGCGTCTTCCATAGGGTTTAACAGAGACCTTATTATATATGCTTCACAAAAAATCTCCGCAAGGCCTTCTATGAAGCCACTTATAAAACTACATTGACCAATAACCCGTTATATATTTTGCTTTTTATTGCATTCCGCCTTTCTAAACGAAGTCCAACATAATTTCTTCATTAATATAGACAATAATCCTGTCTTGGATTAGCAGACCCATTTCTTCCAAGGCATCGGAATAGGAATACAATTGTTCATGATAGGATGGGTTTTGTTTTCCGGTCTTATAATCCAGAATGGTTGCCCTGTTATCCCTGATCACAATCCTATCAGGGCGTAGCACCTTACCCTCTTTGGTAAGGATATCCTGTTCATTCATCACATTGTTCCCCTTGGCAAAATATTGGGCAAGTTTAGGATGCTCAGTAATGGATCTGAGCTTGGCTATCATACCGGCACCCTCTTCCTGCCTTATATCGCCAATGGCTATAAGATGATCTACAGCTAACCCAACATCTTCCCCGGTCTCTATACGTCCCATGGCGTAATGCAGCAGGTTACCCGTACTAATTGCCGTCTCCCTTTGGGTGTCCCAAAGGGATCCTGTTTTGGTCAAAATCCTAAATTCTGGTCGCTCTTTGTGCGTATACAGGTGGGCAATCTTTTGTTGCTGCTCTTTTTTCACCCCTTCCTCCTTCTGGCTGTCCAGGTTTCCAAATTCATAACAGTCCCTGCTCTCTTCCCATAGCCCTTTTTCCTTTAAGTAGTGTATAAAGAGTCCGGAGTAAAGATTGGTCTTGTGGCCACCTTTACTGGTCAAATCCTTTTTACTCACCACGTACAGGGCCTTAACCGCTCTTGTAAGCGCCACATAGAGAATATTAAACGCATCCAGTTCCAATTTATGCTGCTCCTCATTGTAAATGGCCTCCGCCTGTGGCCCATAGGATAATACTTCCTGTTTTTTATTGATCAGGACCTCCTCAAAGCCGTTAAACTGCTCCGGAGGTACGGACAGCCACAATTTGGGGTCTATTTCTTCATATATATTGGTGTTGGCAAAGGGAAAAATTACAATTGGAAACTCCAGTCCCTTGGATTTGTGCACGGTCATAATATGAACGGCATCCACATTTTCGGGAGCACTAATACTTAATCCGTCCTTTTTTTTCTCCCAATATGCCAAAAACACCTGGGCATTGGAACCCTCTCTTTGCTCCACTTCCAGTGCCACATCCAAAAAATATGTGATATAGGCATCTGAGTTTTCGGCCAGACCAAACTTTTTTATAGCATACTCCAAGGCGTCATATACCGAGGATTGTCGCATAATATGCGGATTAAATCCGTATGCCTCCGTTAGCAAACCGCTTACATTCCCAAGGTTCTCCTGTATAAATTGATGTTTGTTCCTTCCATCTTTGCACAGGAAATTGAGCATATCAAAACATCGCTCCAAATCATTGGGCTGCAGACTAAAATGCAATAGGTTGACAAGGAACCTTACCTTGGGATTACTATTTAACAACAGTGTTTCCGAAGAAATAATAGGGATTTTCCTTTGCATCAGAAAATCGGCTAAAAGAACACCGTGTTTTTTCTTGCGGGTAAGAATACAAATATCCTTCAGGGGATGTTTTTTTTGCAAGACCTGCTCCAAGATGTTGACTACCCTATTGCAGTACGCCTCATCCTCTTCCTCTTTATCAATAAAGGATAGTTGCACCAACCCTCCTTTTTTATGGTTGTACTGCTGTTTGTTGCCATCGGTGAACAAGCGGTTATATAGCTCGCTTTCCAGGAATGGACTGGTAACCGTAAAAAAATCGTTGTTAAATTTTATTACCTCTTCATGGCTGCGGTAGTTGGCAGGAAGGTTGGCCGTTGCAGCAGGAAACACAAAGGGATTCTCCTTTAGGTCGATAAGATTCAAAAACTGCTCTGCTTTACCGCCCCGCCATCTATAAATGGCCTGTTTGGCATCGCCCACCAATAATAAGGACCCTATTTTCCCCATCTCGTCCTGACTCTCCAGGGCATTCCCTATTAAAGGGATTAAGTTGTTCCACTGCATTTGGGAGGTATCCTGAAACTCGTCCACAAAATAGTGGCGGTATTTCTCCCCAATGCGTTCATAGATAAACGGAGCTGGCTGCCCCTTTATCTCTTTGGAAATAATACTATTAAATGATGATATGGGCAGCAGGTCCTGCTCTAGCTCCAGCTTCTTTATTTCTTGTTGAATGGCATTGATGACGGTTAGGGGTACAATATTGCCATAAACGTTCTTAAAGAGGGAAAGCGCTAAATGGTTATCCTTTATTTCATTGAACAAATCAATAAACCGGGGATGAAGCCCATCCAAAATACTTTTGATGTCTTGGGGACAGGACTTGGCGTATAGGGAATCGGTATCAAATTTTTGTTTCCAGCCCGCTGCAAAGTCAATGTTTAGATCGCCCGAAGCTATTTTTGCCATAAACTTTGGAAAGTAGCTCGATTTAAAATTATTGAACTCCAACCCATTGTCCTGAATTATGGCAAGTATATCTTTGGCCTGCTCAATAATTTTTTGTTGCAGCTCGGAAATTTGACGTATCAGATCTTTTTTTAAAGCCAAAAAATCATCAATACCTTTAGGTTCCAATTTATTTAGGTGTTCGGCATGATTTTCATTAAAGATCAGCTTCCCTATTTTTTGAAGATCAAAGGTAATATCCCAGCTCTTGTCATCGTCAATTTTTTCCAGAGCGAAGTCTATCAGAACCTTTGTTAATTGGGCATTACTCCCCGCCCTATTGATGAGTCGCGCTATGGCCTCGTCCAACAATAGATTGGTATCCATTACCACATCAAAATTTTGGGGAAGCTTTAGGTCCTTGGCAAAGGTTCTTATTAATCTGTGGGTAAACTTATCAATGGTAGACACATCAAAAAATGCGTAGTTATGTAAAATCTCCTTTAATACCTGCTTGGATCTTTTGCTTAAAGTAGCCACATCCACTCCCAATTCTTGGGATATATCCAAAAGCATTGGGGGTACATCCTTATTAGCCGATGTTTCTCCAAAAGTAAAAAGGCTGCCTAGGATACGTTGCTTCATTTCATCTACGGCCTTATTCGTAAATGTAATGGCCAGAATGCTCCGATAATTCCTATTAAAATCAGAAGACAGTATAATTTTTAAATACTCCTTGGTCAGGGTATAGGTCTTGCCGGAGCCAGCAGAGGCATTATATATTTTATAAGGAGCGTCCTGCACGTTGTTTTAGTTGCAAAATAAGCAATATTGAACAGTTCTTAACAAATTATTAGTTGTATTTATATCATAAAACCGTAATTTTGAAAAACAACATTTTTTAACATAAAAACGAAAACATTATGGCTTTTGAATTACCAAAATTACCTTATGCGTATGACGCTTTGGAACCACATATTGATGCCAGAACAATGGAAATACACCATACCAAGCATCACAACGGGTACACTAACAATTTAAACAATGCTATAGCCGGAACAGATTTGGAAAACAAATCCATATCCGATATACTTAGCAATTTGGATATGTCCAACGGTGCCGTAAGAAACAATGGAGGCGGATTTTTTAACCATTCCCTATTCTGGGAAATCATGTCGCCCAACGGCGGTGGAACCCCTACTGGTGCTGTAGCCGATGCCATCTCTGCTGCTTTTGGATCATTTGAATCCTTTAAGGATGCTTTTTCCAAGGCTGCCGCGACAAGATTTGGCTCTGGATGGGCTTGGTTATGTGTACACAAAGGAGGCAAATTGGAGATTTGCTCTACCCCCAACCAAGATAACCCAACCATGCCCGAAACCGGATGTGGTGGATATCCAATTTTAGGTTTGGACGTTTGGGAACACGCTTATTACCTAAACTATCAGAATAGAAGACCAGACTATATCAATGCATTTTTCAATGTAGTAAACTGGGATAAAGTAGCCGAATTGTACGAGGCCAACAAATAATACCCTATATAACGGGTCATATACGTAAACAAGCCATCCTATTGGCTGTAGTACATATGCAATCCGCATAGACCTTCTGCTTTAGACAGCATAAAAGGGTAGTTGTTAGCGTATAAATATACGTACCCGTAAATAAAAAGAGGTCGTCTAAAAACTATTTAGGCGACCTTTTATTTTTCGGTTTTTCTG
>CAXAVP010000286.1:0-5486 GCA_963972175.1 uncultured Arenibacter sp. | reverse complement strand
TATGAAAACAGGCTTTAGCTTTGATGGCAAGACCTATGATGACAAGATAAAGAATATGATCCTTGTGCTGGATCAGGCTTTGGATGTTTATGAAAATGATAAGGCAAAATGGAAACAGATCCAGACCAACGCCAAAAAAATGAGGTTCACCTGGGAGAAATCCGTGGATGATTATTACAAATATCTATATTCCATAAATCCGTAAAAATCTAAGTTTTTAAGAACATTTTGTAATTATTGGATAAATAAAAAATCTTCCATTGTTAACCTTGGGGGTTTTTAGTATTTTTACGGACAATCGAAAAAAATAGCAAGTTTAGAAATGTCGAACAACGCAACATTAGAATTTAGCGGAAAGAAATTTGAATTTCCGGTTATAAAAGGTACCGAAAATGAATTGGCAATAGATATCAAAACCATGCGTGCAAGCACGGGAATGATAACCATTGATCCAGGATTTAAAAATACAGGCTCTTGTGAAAGTGCCATTACGTTTTTAGATGGTGAAAAGGGGGTGTTAAGGTATCGTGGATATTCTATTGAGGAATTGGCGGAAAAGGCGGATTTTTTGGAAGTTGCCTATTTATTGATTTTTGGTGAATTGCCAAATCAAGAACAACTTGATAAGTTTCATCAGGATATTAAGGGGGAATCCCATGTAGATGAGGAGATGAAGAAGATTTTGGATGGCTTTCCAAAATCGGCACATCCAATGGGGGTTCTTTCCAGCCTTACCAGTGCCTTGATAGCTTTTAATCCAACCTCGGTAAACGTTACATCGGAAAAAGAAATGTATTGGGCCATTGTTAGAATATTGGCAAAATTCCCTGTACTGGTAGCCTGGACCTTGAGAAAGAAAAAAGGTTTGCCCTTGGATTACGGTGATGACACCTTGGGTTATGTAGAGAATATCCATAAAATGATGTTCAAGAAACCCAATCAAGAGTATAAGAAGAACAAGGTTGTTATAGATGCCTTGGACAAGTTATTGATCTTACATGCAGATCATGAGCAGAACTGTTCTACATCTACCGTTAGAATTGTGGGCTCTTCACATGCCGGACTTTTTGCTTCCATATCCGCGGGTATTTGTGCTCTTTGGGGACCCTTGCACGGTGGAGCCAACCAGGCGGTATTGGAAATGCTTGAAGCCATAGAGGCAGATGGTGGCGATACAAAGAAATATATGGCCAAGGCTAAGGATAAGAGCGATCCGTTCCGTTTAATGGGCTTTGGACATAGGGTTTATAAGAATTTTGATCCTAGGGCTAAAATTATTAAAAAGGCCGCCGAAGAGGTTTTAGGGGATTTGGGTATAGAAGATCCTATTTTGGATATAGCCAAGGGCTTGGCCCAAGAAGCTTTGGAAGACAAGTATTTTGTTGATCGTAAATTGTATCCAAACGTAGATTTTTATTCGGGTATAATATATAGGGCCTTGGGAATTCCTACGGAAATGTTTACGGTAATGTTTGCCTTAGGGCGACTACCAGGGTGGATAGCACAATGGAGGGAAATGAGATTGAAGAATGAGCCAATTGGTAGACCGCGACAAGTTTATGTAGGCGAAGCTGTACGTTCCTTTGTCCCATTGGATAAAAGATAAATACAATAATTATATGTAAAACTGTCCTTGGTATATTTTATACTTAGGGCAGTTTTTTATTTATAGTCGTTAGTATTTCTATCTTTACGTAAAATTGATTTATGTTAAAGTTGAATATACAGGATGAAACCTCGCGATTGAGATCAGTGGTTTTGGGAACGGCCAAAAGTTGCGGTCCGGTTCCAAAACCCGAAGAGGCTTATGACCCTAAATCAATGGAGCATATATTGGCCGGGACCTACCCTAATGAAGTGGATATGGTAAGGGAAATGGACGCCTTTGCCAAGGTGTTTGCCAAATATGATGTACAGGTTTTTAGGCCAAGGGTCTTAAAAGACTGTAATCAGATATTTTCTAGGGATATTGCTTTTGTTATAGAAGACAAATTGGTGAAGGCAAATATTTTACCTAATAGGGAAAAGGAGTTTCAGGCCATAAAATACGTGCTTAATAAAATAGATGAGGATCAAATTATACATCCGCCTCAGCAGGTACACATAGAAGGTGGTGATGTTATGCCTTGGGGAGATTATATCTTTATGGGAACCTATTCAGGTGCCGACTATGCGGACTATATAACAGCCCGTACCAATAAGGAAGCAGTACAATTTATATCCCAAACCTTTCCCCATAAAAAGGTAAAGGCCTTTGAACTTCGTAAATCCAATACCAATGCAAAGGAAAATGCACTACACTTGGATTGTTGCTTTCAGCCCATTGGAAAGAATATGGCCATTTTGCATAAGAACGGATTTTTAAAGGAAGAGGAGTACTATTGGTTGTTAGATTTTTTTGGCAAGGACCAAGTTTTTGAAATCAACAAAGAGGAGATGTATCAAATGATGAGCAATGTTTTTTCTATCTCACCCAAGGTGGTGGTCTCGGAGCGTAATTTTACCAGACTTAACAATTGGCTTAGGGAAAGGGACTTTATTGTAGAGGAAATACCCTACGCCGAAATTAGTAAACAAGAGGGGTTGTTGCGGTGTAGTACCTTGCCCCTTGTAAGGGATTAAGGGGGCTGGCGGTGTTCACCTGAAGGTCATACATATTCAATTATCGGTCTGTCGCTAGGATAATGATGGTAAAAGAAAGTTCTATTCTGTAATAGAAGTGAAGTTGCAGCCTTTTTACAATATACAAGTGTTAAAAGCCTTCTGGTAGCACTCTTCACTTGGTATTATTAAATATGTTGTTAGTTGTTTGCATTTTACTTTAAACCGAAGTCTCCCTATGTCAGAGCCTTTAACTGTTGTCATTGCACCTAGCCTTTGAAGGGTGTTCTTATTATCCATTAGGGGGCTTTTCCTCCTTTTTTAAGCATAGGAAACGATTGTCCTAGTATAAATACACTAATTTTGTGCAAATTTAATCGGTGGCCTTAGCTGGCCCTTATCTTGAAAAATGAAACCTAAAATGCAAATTACCAATACTATTTTAATGGTGCGTCCAGTGAATTTTCGAATGAACGAACAAACCGCTGTCAATAATTATTTTCAAGAGGATCTCGCCTTAAAAAACCAGAAAATCAATGAGCAGGCACAACAGGAGTTTGATGCTTTTGTTACTGCTTTAAGGGAAAAGGGGGTTAACGTAATTGTTGTGGACGACAGGAAAGATCTGGATGCCCCGGATTCCATCTTTCCTAATAATTGGGTTTCTTTCCATGAAGATGGTACGGTAGGCCTGTATCCAATGTTTGCAGAAAATAGAAGGCGTGAGAGAAGGGAAGATATTCTGGATCTTTTGGAACAGAGAGGGTACATTATAGAAAATATTATGGACTATACTTCTGCCGAGGAAGAGGGGTTTTATTTGGAGGGGACTGGGAGTATTGTCTTGGATAGGGTAAATGAAAAAGCGTATTGTGCCTTGTCTGCGAGGGCAGATGAAGAACTGTTTATTGAGTTCTGTGAGGACTTTGAATATACCCCTGTGGTGTTTACCGCAAATCAATCGGTTGCAGGTAGTAGGAAACCCATATATCATACCAATGTAATGATGTGTTTAGGAGAGACCTTTGCGGTTATTTGTCTGGATAGTATAGACGATAAGAAAGAAAAAAAGAATATAGTTTCACATTTAAAGCAAGACGGGAAGGAGATTATAGCCATTACGGAGCAGCAAATGCACCATTTTGCTGGAAATATGCTTCAGGTAATGGGGATGGGAAACCGGCGCTATTTGGCCATGAGCTCAGCGGCTCACGATAGCCTATCACTGATGCAGTTGGATAAATTGAAAGCCCATTGCGAAATTGTTCACAGCTCCTTGGATACCATAGAAGCTTGTGGTGGGGGTAGTGCACGTTGTATGATGGCAGAAATATTCTTGCCAAAGGGGTAATCTGCTGAAGCCGGTAGGTGGTAAATAACCAAGTAATATTCTAGTATTGGGAAACAATTATGTTCTGACGCTCCGAATTAAAAATACATCACTCCTTTAGTTTTGATAGTGTGTTATTTGGTTGGTTTTTTTATCTGTCTCCTGCAGTAGCGGTGTATGGAGGTTTGTGATGCTGCTCCTAATCTTATTGTCATGAACCACTGTTAGGTGTAGCCTATAAAGCTCGTGTTTTTCAGGTATTTTTAGCTGAAGCTCAGGGCTGTCCCCTACTTCCTTTATAGTCAGGTAATTTCCGTAAGCATCACATTTGACCAATGCCCACTCAAATTTTAGATTCTTTTGCTGTGAGCCAGGTGACCATCCTTTTATACTGTCGTACACCATTGCCAGGTAGTTTTGTGTTTGATGGTCGTATAGTAGGTTTGCCGGTTTTAATATGGCAACTTTTTTCAGGGGTATTGCTTCTTTTGTTTTTTTTGATGATTTGCCTCAACTTGTAAAAATCAGCTTTATGTCTTTTTTTTCTGTCGATAAGTCCCTGAAAATTTACTTTATTGCTTTGGTGTTGATCTTGCCAAGCGGTAATAAAAAACGGTACCTTATGTAGACTGTCCTTGGATTGCGAAAGGTCATCAACACTAATATCGCTATATGTGTACGGTATATTGTTTTGTTTCAGGTGGTTTGTTAAAGTATTTAAGAATTTATCTTCTTTGACGACTAATCCCAGACCATTCCAATCTGGGATGTGAAATGTCAGTAATTTTACATAATCAAGCGATAGCTCATTTACTTCCAGGTATATAGTTAAGGGTCTTTACAATAGGGTGCAAATGAGCTATAAAAACAGAATCTTGTAATAATAGCTTTATTTAGGTAATTAAAGTTCTTTGTCTAGACCAATAGTTAGGGTTTGCAATGACCTTTACATATTGCCTTTTGGGTGGTTTAGGTTCGATTTATTTTGATGTCGTATAATTTCCTTTATAAATATGGCGGCCATGAAGACTATAAAAAACGCAAAGGGTAGCGATGTTATGATCAGCAACTTTTGAGCTGCTATCAAAGTGTTTACCTCGGGCTTGGCATGTCCCAGTAGGACCAAGGCTACCGTGGCAAAAAAAATAAAAAGTGACCAAATTAAACGCTGTTGTTTACTTGGTTCTTTTTTACCCTGGTCTGTAAACATGCTCAATACAAAAACGGCCGAATCTACAGAGGTTACCAAAAAACCTATCAATAAAAGAAGGGTAATGCAATTTAATAAGGCTGCGTAAGAATAGTTTTCAAAGAAAACAAAAATGGAGGAGAATACTCCGCTAAACTCCTGATTGTAGCTACCCCAATCCGCAATAAGATGAAATGCAGAAGTGCCAAATACAGAAAACCAAAAAAAAGTTCCCAAAGATGGAATAATTAATACTCCCAATAGCAATTGCTTTAAAGTACGGCCTTTGGAGATTCGCGCAATAAAAATACCGGTAAACGGAGCCCAAGCCAACCAAAAGGCCCAATAGTAAAAGGTCCAATCCGT
>CAXAVP010000285.1:0-5494 GCA_963972175.1 uncultured Arenibacter sp. | reverse complement strand
AAACACTATCAAAATAGAAAATGGAAAAACCATTGGACATAATACTGATGTCTACGGTTTCCAAAAATCCTTAGAGCCCCATTTGGAGAAACATCACACCAAGGCACTTATCCTTGGTACGGGAGGCGCTTCCAAAGCCGTGGCCTTTGTTCTAAAAAAATTGGGAATCCAATATAAATTTGTATCCCGTAATCCAAAGCAGGATCAATTTACCTATACAGATCTTAATAAGGAAATCTTATCCCAATATACGATAATCATAAACTGTACCCCATTGGGAACCTTTCCCAATATTAACGACAAACCGGCAATTCCCTATAATTTTATCACCCCCAAACACCTGCTTTACGACCTCATCTACAACCCGGAAAAAACAGCTTTTTTGTTAGCGGGAGAAGAAATGGGGGGCAAAATAAGTAATGGTTCTGATATGCTGGAACTACAGGCTGAAAAATCCTGGGAAATTTGGAATTCCTAAAGAAAAGCCCAGATCAGGGCCATATGACTACAATAAAGGTACTTACCTGATAAAGAAAACTTAAAAAGAAGTTTCATTACCTTTGTTATTAAAACAGATGTAGTTATATTTCCGTACATTACATCTAGAAAGCTATAAACATTCATAAAATGTTAGAAGATAAAGAAGATAAATTACAGCAATCTGTAGGCACAGAAGAAACCTCAGAGAAGACTGAAGGAACAAATGATGCCCAAAATCAGGCTGATACACCGTCTAATTCCGACCCCAGCATAGAGGAATCTGGTTCTGAGACAAACACCACAGACAACCAACAAGACAATAGCGGTTCAGAGGAGCCCCAACCCTCTGAGGAGGACAAGACGGCATCCCAAGAGACCGAAGCCCCCTCTACATCGGTTAAAGAGCAGAAAGAAGAAAACGAGGCTACCACCAAAGCCGAGGATAGCACAGACACAGAAAAGAAAGAAGACGTTCTGGATGAAATTGACGAATCCAATGCCGAGGATGCAGAGGATTCTGACAACCAACAACGGCATCATATTCCTATGCCTGATTACCACGCTATGTCCATGGAGAATTTGGTTGGCGAACTACAGCGATTGGTAAGAAATGAAAAGGTACAGGCAATTAAGAAGCACGTAGATGGGATTAAATACGAATTTGACCTAAAATTTCAGGAGTTTATTGATGAAAAGAAAGAAGATTTTATCAATAATGGAGGTAATGAAATAGACTTTAGGTACAATTCCGTTACCAAAAGGCAGTTTAATGAAGTCTATTCCGATTATCGCGAAAAAAGGAATATCTATTACAAAAACCTTGAACAGGGACTAAAAACCAATCTTGCCAAAAGGTTAGAGATAATAAACGAACTCAAAGCCCTAGTCAATGTAGAGGAAGATATCAATACCACCTATAAAAACTTCAAAGATCTTCAGGAACGCTGGAAGAATGCCGGACCTATTCCTCGAAACAATTACAACGATGTATGGCGTACCTATCATCATCATATTGAAATATTCTACGACTTTCTTCATTTAAACAGGGAGTTAAGGGACTTGGACTTTAAGCACAATTATGAGGAAAAACTTAAAATTGTGGAACGCGCGGAAGCACTGGTAAAGGTTGAAGATCTAAACAAAGCCTTTCAAGAGCTACAGACCCTTCACAAAATTTGGAAAGAAGATATTGGCCCGGTAGGAAAAGAGCACCGTGAAGAAATTTGGGATAGGTTTAGCAGTGCCACCAAAGCACTACATCACAGGCGACAGGAATATTATAAGGAACAGGAAAAGGTATATGAACAAAACCTGGTAAGGAAAAACGAAATAATCCAGTCTATAAAGGCCATCGCCAGCAATGTTGCCTCTAACCACAGGGAGATCCAAAAGCAGATAAAAGAAATAGAGCAATTACGAGAGTCTTTTTTCCAAGCGGGAAAAGTACCCCAAAAGGTGAATGAGGACACTTGGGCAAGTTTTAAAGAAGCCGTAAGGGAGTTTAATAGAAACAAGAATAGCTATTACAAAAACCTCAAGAAGGAACAACAGATAAACTTGGATAAGAAAAGAGCCTTGTTAGAACTGGCTGTGTCCTTAAAGGATAGTGAAGATTGGGATAGCACTACCCCAGAAATGAAAAGGATACAAAATGACTGGAAAAAGATAGGCCATGTCCCCAGAAAATACTCTGACAAGATCTGGAAGGAGTTTAAAAATGCCTGCAACCATTATTTTGACCGGCTCCACGCCCTAAAAAATGAAGCTCATAAGGAAGAGATAGAAAATTTTGAAAAGAAAAGTAAATGCCTTGATAAGTTAAAGGTATTTGAACTAAGCGGGGATAAGGATAAAGACCTGGCCGCCATAAAAGAATTTATATCCGAATGGAAATCCGCTGGACGGGTTCCGTTTAACAAAAAGAGCATCAATGCCAAATTCAACAAAATTCTTGACGCGCTATTCAAAAAATTAAATATCAATAGACAGGAGGCCGAACTGATGAAGTATGGTAACAAAATTCAGCAATTGGCCAACAATGATAATGATTATGCTATCTCAAACGAACGCACCTTCATAAGAAGAAAAATAGACGAAAGCAAGAGCGAAATCAGACAATTGGAAAACAATCTACAGTTCTTTTCCAATGCATCTGAGGATAACCCCTTGGTTAAGGAAGTCATCAAAAACATCAACAACCATAAGGAATCCTTGGCCACTTGGAAAGCTAAATTGAAAAAGCTGAACATTCTGGAAAACAATTTAATCAAAGAGGCGGAAGAAGCCGAAAATGCAGAGGATTCTTCAACCGAGGAGGAATAAATCACAAAACAAGACCTATCAAAATATCGGCCAATCACAAAGACAATGTCCTGTTGTACAACGGGGCTTGTCCTAGCCGTTATCTTAACTGCCTGCAGTACACCTAGAATCATTGTAAAAGAGTTTAAGGAGTCACCCTTTCCCAAGAGGACTGGATATAACCCAGCATTTGTCATTACCACAGATGACCCACATATACGCGATTCCCTTATGCTGGGCACCATCAAGACCAAACACAATACCGGAGATTGCAATTTTCGCCAGGTTAAAAATGCCGCCAAAAGCGAAGCAGTAAAAATAGGCGGCAACCTTTTGGTGATTACAGAACATAAACTTCCCAACACCCTTCGGAACCCATGTCACAGGATAAAGGGAAATATTTATTGGGTATCGGAGCCAGCAATCTACGAAAAGGAAATTCTTTGGAATTCCAAGCGAAGATTAGCAGTAAGCGACTTCAAGGCTACGGCCAAGGATAAAGAATTTGTAGCAGCTACCAACAGCTATTTTGGCTATACCACGAGCATCCTTTCTAAAGAGAACTTGGTACTGATAGAAGTGGACACCTATTTTGATTGTAAATCCTCTTATTTTAAAGACAACCTAAACCAGGCCATGGTTCTGGAACACGAACAACTTCATTTTGATATTACTGAACTGTATGCTAGGAAATTTGTGAAACGGCTGCAAAATGAAATTGCGAACTTTCAGGATTTGGTAAAAAATGCAGAACGCATTGGGGATGAAGTAAACAAGGAACTTCAATCCAAACAACAGGAGTACGATGCTGCCGTTTACGCGGATTTATCAAAACAGCCCGTTTGGAATGAATGGACCGCAACCGCCTTGAAAAAGTTGGCGCCGTTTAAAACAAAAAAACTCAGCAAACCTTATAACTAGCCAGCACAACCAAATCCTCACAGGCATGCTACCCAGCTTTAGCAGTAGCAAAACATATCACAAAAAAAAGTCCCAGAATCACCTCCTAATAGGCAATTCTGGGACCTTGGTATATACGTTAAAAAACTATTTAGCCACGTTAACAGCCCTGGTCTCCCGGATAACGGTTACTTTAACCTGACCAGGATAAGTCATATCGGTTTGTATTTTCTGTGAGATATTAAAGGACAGCTCCGCTGCTTTGTCATCATTAACTTTCTCGCTCTCTACGATAACCCTTAATTCCCTACCTGCTTGGATGGCATAGGCTTTTTGCACTCCTCCAAATCCAAATGCAATTTCTTCCAAATCCTTTAGTCGCTGAATATAGGAATCCAGTACTTGTCTCCTTGCACCCGGTCTAGCACCGCTAATGGCATCACAAACCTGTACAATAGGAGAAATAAGGGTTTTCATTTCAATCTCATCGTGGTGGGCCCCAATGGCATTGCAGACGTCCGGTTTTTCTCCAAATTTCTCTGCCCATTGCATCCCCAGAATAGCATGAGGGGTTTCTACCTCGGCCTCTGTATTGGGCACCTTCCCTATATCGTGCAACAATCCCGCACGTTTTGCCAGTTTCGGATTTATTCCCAATTCGGCCGCCATTACCCCACATAGTTTGGCAACTTCCCTTGAATGCTGCAACAGGTTCTGACCGTATGAGGAACGATATTTCATTCTACCTACCGCCTTGATCAATTCTGGATGTAAACCATGTATCCCCAAATCTATAACGGTTCGCTTACCTATTTCTACAATTTCTTCCTCTATCTGCTTTTCGGTCTTTTTTACTATTTCCTCAATTCTTGCAGGGTGTATTCTACCATCTGTAACCAACTTGTGCAGTGACAAACGGGCTACTTCCCTACGAACCGAATCAAAGCACGAAAGTATAATAGCTTCTGGTGTATCATCAACTATTATCTCTACTCCAGTTGCTGCTTCCAGCGCCCTTATGTTTCTACCTTCCCTACCAATAATACGCCCTTTAACGTCATCGGACTCCAGATTAAAAACAGATACACAATTTTCAACGGCTTCCTCTGTTCCTATGCGCTGTATGGTATTGATAATGATTTTCTTAGCTTCTTGTTGGGCCGTCAATTTTGCCTCCTCTACCGTAGACTGAATATAGGCCATGGCATCAGATTTAGCGGTATCCTTTAGCGATTCCAACAGCTGTGATTTGGCCTCATCGGCAGAAAGACCGGATATCACCTCCAATTGTTGTACTTGACTCTTATGCAATTTTTCCAACTCGGATTGCTTTTTGTCCAAAAACTCGCTCTTATAATTGACCTCTTTTATTTTGGATTCCAATTGCTCTCCAAGCTTCTTGCCCTTGGCCAACTCACTACTCACCTGTGATTCCTTATCACGGGTACGTTTCTCCGCTTCGGATATTTTCTTATCCTTGTTTATTATGACTTTCTCATGTTCTGCCTTAAGTTCCAAGAACTTTTCCTTTGCCTGAAAAATTTTGTCCTTTTTAATATTCTCCCCTTCTATCTTAGCCTCCTTAAGGATGTTGGCGGCTTCTTTCTTGGCACTGGAAATGGTCTTTGAAGCCTTGCCCTTTTCCATAAATTTAGCAATGGCAAAACCAATTGCCAATCCTATCAAACCTATTATAATTGCTGTACTTTCCATATTTAATTTGAAAATTATTAAAAAAAAAGCCCACATTGATGGAAGTTTTGTACAAACCCCGATAAACAGGTTTAGGGCTACCAGACTGCTCAAGGATCCT
>CAXAVP010000284.1:0-5502 GCA_963972175.1 uncultured Arenibacter sp. | reverse complement strand
TTGGCATTGCATTAAATGATACGGTAACCGGTAAAGCGACCATAGTTAATGACCAATTTTCAGAAATATACGGTTGGCCGCAAGAGGAGATCTCAGATGTCAGTACTTTTTTTGAAAATATTTATCCAGAAGAAGATTATAGGGCAAAAATGATAGAACAAATTATTTCCGATATCCAAAGCGGTGACCCGGAAAAAATGGTTTGGAATGGGGTAAGGGTAACTGGAAAAAATGGAGAATTCAAGATTATAGATGCAAAAAACATCCCAATCCCAAGTCAAAACCTAATGATATCTACTGTTCTGGATAACACGGACCTATATGTAAGTAAAAATGAGCTAATAGTAAAGAATGACCGTTTTAAATATGCAACCCAAGCAACCTCAGATGTCATATGGGATTACGATTTGGTAAATGGAGAGATTCATTGGGGAGGGAATTATGAATTAAACTTCGGACAAAAACCGTTAAAGGGCCTCACCAATAATATTTCGAGCTGGGAAAAACAAGTGCATCCAGATGACAGACAGCGGGTTATGGCAAGTTTTAAACAAGCAATAAACGGAAAGGAAAGCAATTGGAGTTCTGAATATAGGTTCCAAAAAGAGGATGGAGAATACTTAGAGATTTTGGACAAAGGGTTTGTGGTAAGGGATCAAGCTGGAACTGCCATAAGAATGGTAGGCGCTATGCAGGATATAACGGCACAAAAACAGAGGGAACATCAACTAAAGGTATTTAAGTCGGTACTGGATAATACGGCAGATGCTATAATTATTACGGAAGCAGAACCTTTGGAAGGTCCAGGGCAGCCGAAAATTATATACGTTAACCAAGCTTTTAAGAAGTCAACAGGTTATACCAATGAAGAAATATTGGGAAAAACGCCTGAAATATTACAGGGTCCTGGGTCGGATCAGAATGCCTGGCATGAGGTGGAATTGGATCTAAAATCCAAGAAAAAAATAGTCTCGGACGTTTTAAACTATACCAAGGAAGGAAAAGAATTTTGGGTAAACCTTTCAATTTCCCCTGTTAGTAATGATGAGGGCGTACATACACATTACATCTCGGTAAGAAGAGATATTACTGAGAAGAAACATAGGGATTTTTTTGAGAATACACTGAGTAGTATATCCAACATCTTTAACCTGCAATTAGGCCTTAAGGACTCTTTAGACCATTTGTTAAGGGTTATTGCGGAATATTATCAATCCAATGTAGCTGAACTATGGTTGTTAAATTTAGATAAAAGTCAAATATGTTTAGTAGCAAACAGTGTTTCAGACCCGCACTATAATTCTTTTTCCAAGGAAGGCTATAATGGAAAGGGATATAAAAAAGGAGTTGGTTTAATTGGGAAAGTCTGGGATCATAAGAAGGTAGAACATTGGCGGGAAAATGATGGGGGCCATATCTTAATTCGTGACAAGTCGGCCAAACAATTGGGACTGAAAAGTGTTTTCGGAATACCGTTATTGTACAAAGAGGAAATTGTAGGTGTTTTGGCTTTGGCCTGTGATAGTAAAACAAACCCTGAAAATTTTAACAGCAGCAACCTAAAGGAGCTAGGGGTATTTTTGGGTACCGAGGTGGCTAGGAAACAGATTGAAGAGGAATTGGATCAATTGATTGCTTTTGCACCTGGTTATATCTGTAGCTTGGACGATAAAGGATATTTTAAACGGGTAAATTGCCGTTTCGATACCTTTTTCGATCCCAATCATCGAGATTTATATCAAATTAATCTTAGGGATATTGCACATCCTTTGGATAGGCCAAAGGTTGAAAATATAATTAAAAGGATTGAAAAAGGTTTACCGGTAGTCTCATCAGAGATTAGGTGTCTATCTAAGGATAACAAGATTTTTTGGTTATCCTGGAATTTTTCTCCAGTAGACGAGTTGGGTATTTCCTATGGCGTAGGGAAGGATATTACCCAACAAAAGGAATTGGAGAAGCTTTTGGATAAGGCAACAGATTTGGCCAGAATTGGATTATGGGAAGTAGACCTGATCAAGAAAGAGGTTTATTGGTCACAAATAGCCAAAGATATACATGAAGTACCTTCAGATTATGTTCCCAATATAGAAACAGCTATAAATTTTTATAAAGACGAGGCGGACAGGGCCAGAATGCTCAAATGGATCGAAAATGCAGCGGATAATGATGAGGTATTATCCCATGAGTCACAAATCATCACGGCTAATGGTACTGTAAAATGGGTTAAATCTGTGGGCGAGCCAGTCGTGGTTAATGGTAAAGTAATTAAAATATACGGATCTATAGAGGACATCCATCAAAGAAAAGTAGCGGAAATAGAGAGAATTCATATTTTAGAAAGTATAGGGGACGGTTTTTTTGCAGTGGATAACAACTGGGTTGTTAATTATTGGAACCATAAAGCCGAGTTAATTCTAGGTGTATCCAAAAGTGAAATTTTGGGTAAAAACTTTTGGGAGGTATTTAGTGAGCTGATGGATTCTGAATTTTTTAGACAAGGCCAATTGGCAGGGACTCAATATAAACCCGTTCATTATGAAGCCAAATATGCCTCCAAAGGCATTTGGTTGGACGTAAGTGCATATCCGTCCAAAAACAAGAATGGCTTTACCGTATATTTTAAGGATATAACGGCTAAGAAAGATACTATAGAACAAATTAAACATTCCAATGAGCGTTTTTCCAAAATTGCGCAGGCTACCCAAGATGCTATTTGGGACTGGGATATTAAGAGTAAGACCCTTTTTTGGGGAAGTGGTTTTAAAGACCGTTTTGGTCATGAGGTGCTTGCAGAAAATCTAAATATTTCAATTTGGTCAGAACTTGTACACCCTAGGGATCAAAAGTGTTTTTTCAACAAGATTTCAGAATCGTTGAGGGACCAGAATGTAATGTCGTTTAAAAATGAATATCGTTTTCGTAAGAAAAATGGAAAATATGCCCATGTTGTTGACAGTGTCTATATCTTAAGGGGAGATGGAGGAAAACCATTGAGATTGGTCGGGGCCACTCAAGATGTTACCGATCGCATAAAATACGAACAATCCCTGAAAAAGCTAAATAAGGAGCTAACCGTTAAAGCAAAGTTGTTGGAAACCTCAAATGCAGAATTAGAGCAATTTGCCTATGTAGCCTCCCATGACCTTCAAGAACCGCTCAGGATGATTACAGGTTTTCTTAACCTATTGGAAAATAGATATTCTAATACTATAGATGATAGAGGCAAGAAGTACATTCATATGGCAGTAGATGGCGCCTTGAGAATGAGAGTAATTATATTGGAACTTCTGGAGTATTCAAGAGTTGGTAATATATCTGAAAAGATAGAGGAGTTGGAGATAGAAGCTCTAATTGAAGAGGTTTCTTTTCTGCATAAAAAGCAGATTAAGGAAAGGTCTGCGGAAATTGTCACTAAGAATTTACCAAAAATAAGGGGTTTTAAATCCCCCATGCGTCAAATATTTTTAAACTTGATAGGGAATAGTTTAAAGTACTGCGAGGGTAATAAAACCCCGAAAATAATGGTCTCATGTTCTGAAGAAAAGGAATTTTGGAAATTTTCTATCAAAGACAACGGCATAGGGATCAATCCAGCATATTTTGATAAGATTTTTATTGTCTTTCAACGGCTCCACAACCGTGAAGAGTATTCCGGCAGTGGAATGGGATTGGCCATTACAAAGAAAATAGTGGAAACATTGGGAGGTGAAATTTGGGTAGAGTCAAATGAAGGCAATGGAAGTAATTTTATGTTTACCATTAAGAAAATAAAAAAATGAAAAGTATTGATATTTTATTGGTAGAGGATAACGAAGGGGATATCCTAATGACCAAGGAGGCGCTAACCGAAATAAATGTTAAGAATAACTTAACAGTTGCTAAAAATGGAGAACAGGCTATTCAAATTTTAAGAAGGGAAAATGGGTATGAACATAGCCATAGACCAGATATTATTTTGTTGGATATTAATCTTCCCAGGATAAATGGGCATGAGGTATTAGCGGAAATTAAAAAAGATAAAAATTTAAGACCTGTGCCCGTTATTATTCTTACCACCTCTTCTTCAAAAAAAGACATAAATGAAGCCTACATGGGGTATGCAAACTGCTGCGTAATAAAGCCAATTAAGGGGGTAGACTTCGTGCACACCATTGCTAACATAATACAATTTTGGATTTCAATTGTTGAATTGCCGGAAATCAAAAATTAAATGGAAAAAGATAATAAGAAATATAGGATTCTATTGGTAGAGGACAATCCAGGGGATGCATTATTGGTTGAAGAATATTTGGACGATTATATTTTAGATCCACAGATTACCAATGCCGGTAGTTTTAAGGAAACCAAAACCTTACTGACCCGGAACAATCAATTTTTTGACATCATTTTATTGGATTTGTCCCTACCTGATAAAAATGGGGAAGATTTGGTACAGGACATAGTACAGCTATCCGATGATATCCCTGTGGTGATCTTAACTGGCTATACAGATATGCCCTTTAGCATTAGAACTATGGAATTGGGTATTTCGGACTACCTATTAAAGGATACATTGACCTCATTTACCCTATATAAAAGCATTCTATATAATATTGATCAAAGTAAGTTTATAACAGCTATTGAGGAGTCCGAAAAAAGGTACAATGACCTATTCCATTTAAGTCCTCAACCTATGTGGGTATACGATTTGGAAACTCATAAATTTATGGATGTGAACGATGCTGCCGTGAAAGAATATGGCTATGATCACGAAGAATTTTTGACCATGGTAATTGAAGATATACAAGTTGTAGAAGGAGCCAAGGACCCGGCCAGATACAGGGCTTTTTTTGAAGAAAAGAGGAGGAGGGGGAAGACAGAAGAACTACACAGATTAAAAAATGGCAACATCATAGACGTTTTGGTATCAAGTAATGAACTTAACTATAATAATCGAAAATCTAGGGTTACCCTTGCCAATAATATAACAGAAAGGAACTTGTATATTAAGGCTATTGAGAATCAAAATATTAAATTAAAGGAAATAGCATGGATACAATCGCATGTAGTTAGAGCACCACTGGCCAGACTTATGGGGGTTGCAGAATTATTAAAGGATTGTGAGAACACCCCCAGGGAAGAACAATTATTTTTACTTAATGCCATCCTTAATTCAGCACATGAATTGGATGACATTATAAGAGATATTTCTTCCAAGACCAACAAGGTGGTTGTTAAGAAAGAAAGGCAAGAAGCTGGTGGTCATTAAATGGTGCTTACATGATAAAACCTCCTTATTTAGTTAATTTTAACTAGGCTAGTCTTTTTCCTAAATTGAAATTACACACTACTCATTAAAACAATTGTAGGCTTCCTTTGATTGTACCTATTTAATTGTGCGATATTTTAATTTCCACGCAGGCCTTTACTAAAAGAACGTTTCGTAAATACGAAAAATTATGGCTGCCCACGTTTTTTTGCGGTCCTTCTTTAAGTACACATTGTAAAAATAATGCAGTT
>CAXAVP010000283.1:0-5573 GCA_963972175.1 uncultured Arenibacter sp. | reverse complement strand
AAGGTCAACCTTTTGAATTTTTTTCATTGATATCTTCTTAAACACCATACCAAGTTTGGCGCAAGCAATATTACAAAAATATGGATTGGCAGCCAATGTAATTAATAGAAAGAAGTGTAATTTAGCCCCAAACCATAGTGAAGTGTTTACGATATATAATTTTGCAGTACAGCTAACCTCATTTATCCTAAGAATACTGAGTTTGTCCCTTCCAAAGATCAAGCTTTTCACCGAGGGCAGAAAAGAAGTGTTCCCTTATTTACGGGACAATATTGCAGACGGGGATCAAATTATATGGGTGCATACCGCTTCCCTGGGAGAATTTGAGCAGGGCCTACCCATTATAGAAAAGTTAAGGCCTCACTATCCCGATTATCGTATACTGGTGACTTTTTTTTCCCCATCGGGCTATGAGGTTAAAAAAAATACTGCTTCGGCCGATCTCGTATGTTACCTGCCCTTGGACAGCTCTAAAAATGCCAAACGATTTCTGGAATTAATGAACCCCAAACTTGTTATTTTCGTTAAATATGAGATATGGCCCAATTATTTAAGGCTACTGTCCCAAAAAAAAGTCCCTACCCTATTAATCTCCTCCCTTTTTAAGGAAAATCAGATTTACTTTAAACCTTATGGCGGTTTTATGCGGAACGCCCTAAATTCTTTTACCCATATATTTGTTCAGGATTCGAGCTCTGTTCAACTGTTGAAAAGTATAGGCCTTGACAATACTACAATAAGTGGGGACACTAGGTTTGACCGGGTAATGGAGATCTTGGAAAGGGATAATAGCCTGGGCTTCATGGAGCAATTTCAAAACGGATCGCGCATCATGGTAGCCGGAAGCACCTGGCCCGAAGACGAGGAGGTCATAGTTCCCTACATAAATTCCGATGATACCTCCTTAAAGTTTGTCCTAGCTCCCCACAATATAAAATCTGAGCATATTGCCAAGCTCAAGTCGTCCATCAACAAAAAAACAATCCTCTATTCCGAAATAAAGAACCACAATTTAGCAGATTACAAGGTATTGATAGTGGATACCATCGGCATATTGACCAAAATCTATAGCTATGCCGACATCTCTTATGTAGGGGGCGGATTTGCCACCGGATTGCATAACACCTTGGAACCTGCCGTGCATGGCATTCCCGTTCTTATAGGCCCAAAATACCAAGGCTTTAAGGAAGCGAAAGACTTGGTTGCCTTAGGGGGAATAGTAGTAGTAAATTCCAAATCCGAATTTAAAGCTGTGTGCCACCAACTGGAAAACGATGATTCCCTGCTACAAAAAACCGGAAATATAAACAGCCGCTATGTCACCAAAAATAAAGGAGCTAGTGACCAAATCATGAAATACATTCGCACATTACTATAGACCCCTATGTTAGGATTTTATTGGCCCGCAATTCTTCATCTAAGCAGTTGCGGTATTTTGCTCTTTATTTTTTTGCGGTGGGTAGTCCGTAGGTGGTCACCCTCACCATACCGCTCCCATTACAATCCTGGGACAAGAACAACGGCCTACTGGCCCCAAAAAGAGACCCCATATCCAGACCGTTCAATTACTGAAATTTACATTCTTATGTCATAAGGTTGCTTTTTTTGTTAGATTTACAAAAAACAACCCCTATTACAATGAATACCAAAATTCTTCGAATTTCACTAATTGCCGCATTGGCAGGTTTTCTATTTGGTTTTGACACGGTAGTTATTTCCGGTGCAGAGAAAAAGCTTCAGATATTGTGGAACACTTCCGAGGCCTTTCACGGAACCGTAGTAATTGGGATGGCCTTATTTGGAACGGTCATAGGGGCTCTACTAGGGGGTATACCTACCAATAAAATTGGCAGAAAAAACACCCTGATCTGGATAGGGATATTGTATTCTGTATCGGCCATAGGCTCTGCACTCTGCAACGATCCGGTTTCTTTTGGCATATTTAGGTTTATTGGAGGATTGGGTGTTGGCGCCTCTACGGTAGCCGCACCGGCTTATATTTCCGAAATTGCTCCAGCCAAGGACAGGGGAAGATTGGTTGGACTCTATCAATTTATGCTCGTTTTTGGTATCATGGTGGCCTTTATGTCTAACTTCGCCCTAAGTGGTATGGGGGAAAATGATTGGAGATGGATGGTAGGTGTAGAGGCCATTCCCGCTATACTCTACACTTTGTTTGTAGTAACGGTACCAAAAAGTCCAAGATGGCTTATGACCAAAAACAGAACAGAGGAAGCCAAAAAAATACTGTTCACCATAAACCCCAATATATCCAACGAAGAATTAACAGCGGAGTTGGCCTATGGTGAGGAAAAAGGCGTCGCATCCGAGAGTATCTTTATGAAAAAATACCGCTTTCCGTTAACCTTGGCATTTTTAATTGCATTCTTCAATCAGTTCTCGGGTATCAACGCCTTTTTATATTATGCACCCCGTATATTTGAAGCTGCGGGCCTAGGGGAAAGCACTGCCTTGCTCAGCAGTATTGGTATAGGTATCACCAACCTTATTTTTACCTTTTTAGGTATATTTTTAATAGACCGTTTGGGGCGAAAGCAACTTATGTACTTTGGATCTTTTGGCTATATTATATCACTATCCTTGGTAGCTGCCGCCTTTATTTTAAATTGGGAAGGCATGGCTGTCCCTATTTTTCTCTTTCTCTTTATAGCCTCCCATGCTATAGGACAAGGAGCCGTTATCTGGGTTTTTATTTCTGAGATATTCCCCAATCACCTAAGGGGCTCAGGACAAGCATTTGGCAGCTCTGTACATTGGGTCTTGGCTTGGATCATACCTTCCTCCATTCCCTCACTTTTTGCCTGGGTAGGCCCCGGCCCGGTATTTGGATTTTTTGCCTTTATGATGGTCTTGCAACTTCTCTTTGTTATGTTCTAATGCCGGAAACAAAGGGGATCTCACTTGAGGCTCTCAGTAAAAAACTAAGTAGACAAGAAAGCTCCCACAATTGATTATCAGCATTTTATCGAAAATATTAACAGTACAACGGATAAGTATACGATAATGGGCCTCTGGTTAAGATTTGCCCTATAAACTGGCTATAATATGCGGATTATTCATTAAATTGTATAAAAATCTTAGTATTATGGAAAATGTTACTTTTGGCACTAGGGTCCTTAATGGATTCCTCAGCCTAATGGTGGTTGTATTGGTCGCCATTTTATTGGCCGTGGTAGTATGCCTAATTTTGGCCGCGTTCGGCTTCTTTTAATTGAGAACCTTGTTTGATGGCCTTTCCATTTATCGTTATATTATCCCAATATAGCATGTGTCTGCTGTTTCATACCCCAAATCCCCTTGAGGAAGAAACAATAGCTTATTTTAAAAATATATGTGCAGACGCTTTTTAGGTGTTTATCTTCTCTCCAAATAGGTCCAAAATGGGTTTACCTTTCCCATCCGGTGTGGTATAAAAGGGCCTACCTTCAATAGTATAATTGGTTTCCGGATGGAGACCCAGAGCATGGTAAACAGACTGGTGCACCTCATCTATTACCACTGGGTTTTCTATGGAGGAACATGGTCTTTCATCGGCTGTTTTACCGTAGACCAATCCTTTTTTTACACCACCGCCCCACATAAGAATAGAGCTCCCATCTGTAAAATGCCTATGCATGCCATAGAACTTTTCATCTTCTATGATATCTGGTTGATCTACCTGATCTTTTACCGGCTCACCAGGTCTCCCTTCCATGATCGCATCCCTACTAAATTCGCTTGCCAAAATTATCAGTGTCCTATCCAAATGGCCGGACTCATCCAAATCTTTAATCAGCTGAGCAATGGGCCTATCTATCAATTCCTTCATTTTTGCGGCACGGGTATGGCCATTTTCATGGGTATCCCAGCCTAAAAAGGGTTCATACTCCGTGGAAACACTAATAAACCTACCCCCGTTCATAGCCAATCTTTTGGCAAGCAGGCACCCTAATCCAAATCTGCCTGTATTATAGGTATCATATACCTCCTTGGGCTCCTGGGAGAGGTCGAACACCTTAGCTTCGGGAGAATTTAAAAGTCGGTAGGACTGTTCCATGGAACGCATTAGGGATTCTCTCTGATAGTCACTGCCCCCTTCCATCAACGCGCTTTTATTGGCCAATTCCTTATACAGTTTATAGCGGGCCTCAAACCTTTTTAGTGACATTCCCTGTGGTGGCTTAACACTATCCAAGCCGCTGGAAGGATCGGGAATTAAAAACGGACCGTATTCAGTCCCCAGGAATCCGGCGGAATGAAAAGCCTTTAACTCCTCGGCCTCTCCTACCGTAAATCGCTGCCCCATGGCTATAAATGGTGGTATAACGGGATTGTCAGGGCCCAACTCCTTGGCAATCCAGGCTCCAATATGCGGGGCTTGCACAGACTGTGGGGGCTCATAGCACGTATGCCAATGATATTGATGGCGTGTATGTAGGATGTGGCCAAGATCTGCCGACTTATAGGAACGGATAATGGCTCCCTTGTCCATAACACTGCCAATGTTTTCCAATCCTTTGGAAAAGTGAAGACCGTCTACTGCGGTTGGCACCTTGGGAAAAGTACTCAATACCCTTTTGCTTTCCACACCCTTGGTGTAAGGCACATAGGCTTTTGGGTCAAAGGTTTCCGTATGAGCCATACCCCCTGCCATCCATAACAGTATAACCGTATCGGCTTTGGAAGCTAAAGAATGATTGGTACTGCAAGAACTTAAAAAGCTGGCCATGGGAATACTGGTAGATGCAGCAGCCACACTTGCCGCTGCCATTTTTTTCACAAAATCCCTACGGGTGGTCCCATTAATCTTATCCTTGTTCATATTTATCAATATATAAATTGAAACTCCGGCAAGACCATCACTGACCAAAATAGGTCTTGCAATGCCTCTTGCTTTTTACTGGTCTGTAATGTACTGAGCAGAATTTCCTTTTCCTTGGGAGTTGGACTACGGCCCAATGTTTTTTTATAGAGATCCACTACTATTTCCTCATTTTGATTGCCATATTCATGAAGCCAACCCGCTGCCCCCTCTTTGAGTACCTCATTAAAATACTCGCCATTGGTCAACTCCAATGCCTGTAATAAAGTAGCTTGTTCATCCCTGGAAGTGGCCACATTCTCCCTACTTGGTCTTCCCATGGCCTTCATAAAAGGATGTTGCTTTACCAAGCTGGCCCTGGCAAATTCCTCTTTCTGGTTTCCAAAGGTAAAGTTCACCAATTTATCCCAGTTGTTGGATCCATAGTTTCGCACTTTCTTCCAATCTTTTGGATCATAATCCAATGTCATCCATTCTTCCTCGGGCAAATTATCGGTACTCAACCAGGATGTATTGGAATTTATCACGGCAACCTCCCCATCCTTATAACGTACTTTCATAGCGAATAGGATCCCTGCCGGATTGGCGATAGCACCCTCATTATTGCCTTCTATGGCGATTATATTTTTGCCCGCAACAAGCATATCGGTAACGGCAATCCTATCTACTTTTCTCCAATCCGTTCCTTTGGAAACTTCTTTTCCATTTATATATAAGGTATAGGAATGATCAACTGAAATAAGGGTTATAG
>CAXAVP010000282.1:0-5588 GCA_963972175.1 uncultured Arenibacter sp. | reverse complement strand
CTTTTAGGGGGAGATGGCATTGGTCCAGAGGTTTTGGCCCAGTCTGTAAAATGCTTACAGGCCGTGGAGGAAACCTTTAACCACCATTTTACCTATACCGAAGGGTTAATAGGGGCCGTTGCTATGGATAAATACGGTTCCCCTTTACCAGAGGAAACCATAAATCTCTGTAAGGAATCCGATGCCATTCTTTTTGGAACCATAGGCACCCTAAAATACGATGACAACCCTAGCGCAAGGGTACGCCCGGAACAGGGATTGCTCCAACTTAGAAGAGAGCTGCAGCTATTTACCAACATTAGGCCAGTTAGGATATTCCCCACATTGGTCGCCAAATCTCCCTTAAAAAAACACGTCATCTTTGGAACGGATTTCGTGATCTACCGGGAACTTACCGGGGGTATATATTTTGGGGAAAAACAATGGAGCGAGGACGGGACCTATGCCTCCGACCTGTGTGAATATTCCGAGAAAGAAATTAGCAGAATTGCCCATTTGGCCTTTAAGGCAGCAAAAAGCAGAAAAAAGAAGCTCACCCTAGTAGATAAGGCAAACGTATTGGAAACTTCCCGTTTATGGAGAAAGGTAGTAACCAGAATTGCCGAGAGCTATCCGGAAGTGAAATTGGACTTCCTTTTTGTAGATAATGCCGCCATGCAGATGATGTTAAACCCCAATCAATTTGACGTTATCCTAACCGAAAATATGTTTGGGGATATTCTGTCTGACCAAGGTAGTGCCATCTGCGGCTCCAAAGGGCTACTCCCTTCCGCATCCATTGGTGCGGAACATGCCATGTTTGAACCTTTTCATGGTTCATACCCCCAGGCAACAGGCAAAAACATTGCCAATCCGGTAGCCTCTATACTTTCAACCGCCATGATGCTGAGCCATTTTGGGTTGCATGAGGAATCCAGGGCCGTAGTCATTGCAGTACATAAATCCATGAGAAAAAATGTGGTCACAAAAGATTTGAACGCCAATAGTAGATACGGTACGAGCGAGGTCGGTGCTTTTATTGCAGACAATATTATAGATTCTGATGAAAACCTTAACTATAATTATGAGAATATAGGTCTTGGAAAATCAACCATTATTTAAAGCCCCCCAGCTACCACCAACGCTATCCTTTCTTTTTCTAAAAATCCACCTGTTTTTTATCAATATAAGACCAAGCTACAACTCCCTTTTATTAGCCGTACAAAAACAAAGGTTTACTCCTGCAACAGCCCCGTAATTTCACGATGAAAGTTTCGCTTAAACCGCTGGTAATGCTTACCAGTTGCAGGGCCGTTAAAACCAGTATGTATTTTTTTCACTTCTCCTTTTTTATCCAGTATTATCGTAGTAGGGAACGATAGCACATGATTTAACATGGGCAATTTCTCCTGGGCCAATTCCTTATCTACGCTCCCATATTGAGCTAGTAAAATAGGATAATCCACACCTATTCTATCTTTTAGTCGCTCAATGGCGGCAAATGCAGCCTCTTTTGTCTTGGCGTATTCAAAAGCAAGGGCAACCACGGTAATTTCATTATTACCGTGCTCCTTGGTGTATTCTACCAAAAACTTGGTCTCATCCAAACAATTGGGACACCATGTACCCATTACCTGTACTATCACCACTTTATTTTTAAAATAGGCATCTTCCAAGGAAACAGTTCTCCCTTCTGTATTGGGAAAGCTAAAACTAAGTTTAGTGTATCCTTCCCTTATATAGGTTAGCGAATCTGCATTGGGCAGTTCATAATTTTCATTCCTCTTGGCCGTAAATTGAGCCTTAAAATGATTTCCCGAATAAAAGACTCCATCCATAGTGCTATCCTTCACCTTGGATTTAAACAAATAGGCATGGGCCCCATCAAAAGTTGATAACATCAGGGAGTCGCCAATAAGAGACCCCTCCAAGAAACGGTAGTCTCCCGTCAGCGTTTTAAAAGTTCCCACTACCCTATCTCCTAGCTGCTTAAAGACCCCCTTGGCATTATAGGGGTCGTCCAAAACAGGATTAAACCCAACTTCCCAATTCCCGGATATATTGGTATTGGGCATTTCCGTTACCCTAAAACGTTCTTTTATTCCGTATTCAGCGCTAAAGCGCACTACCCTTTCTTCGCTTTCCTTTATAAAACGCCCCTTCATTTTTTCCGCAGTAAACCTTCCAGCCAAATACCCTTCAAAAACAGGCATTTTAATGACTATAGAATCCTTTATTACCTTAATTTCGTCTACATGGATAACTTCATCGGCATTATACACCTCCATACCATAGCCCTCATTTTCCAATTTACTAAGCTCAAAGTTAAAGGGCAGCAATTGCCCTTCCCCTACTTCCAAATGGGCCAACCACATACCTTCCTTTAACTCCTCGGGTGATGTATTGGAACAATTACCGAGGAACAAGCCTATAAGTACAATAAGAACAATTCGCTTCATTACAATACAAACAATTTTATTTTGGAAATAAATCCATATGGATTAGTACACCATACATTATGGACCTTCTCACTACGGGAGGACTTAAGTCTGATCATTTAACTCATAATGAGTCAATTATGAAAATTCATAGACTTATCTATGATGAAATAACAAAAAATTTTGGTAAATAAAAAATAAAACATTCGAGCCCCTACATATTGAATGTCTTACTGCATTGTTTTATATTTGGGGTCTCTAAAATTTTTCGATGAAAATATCATACAACTGGCTAAAACAGTTTCTAAAAATTGACTGGGATTCCCAAAAGACCGCCGAACTATTAACGGACTTAGGCTTGGAGGTTGAGGGTATTTCTACTTTTGAATCCGTGAAAGGTGGATTAAAGGGAATTGTTGTTGGTGAGGTTATAACTTGTGAAAAACATCCCAATGCGGATAAATTAAAACTCACAACCGTAAATATTGGTCAAGACAAACCCTTACAGATAGTATGTGGGGCACCTAATGTAGCTGCAGGACAAAAAGTGCCGGTGGCTACCATAGGCACCACCTTGTACACCGCTGAAGGAGAGTCTTGGGTTATAAAAAAAGGAAAAATACGCGGAGAGGAAAGCCATGGGATGATTTGTGCAGAGGACGAACTTGGCCTGGGCGATAGCCATGACGGCATTATGGTACTCGCCGAAACTTTAAAAGTAGGTACCCCTTGTTCCGAGGTTTTTGATATAGAACAGGATGAGGTCTTTGAAATAGGACTTACCCCAAATAGGGCAGATGCCATGAGCCACTTTGGAGTGGCGCGGGATTTAAAGGCCGGCTTTAAACAAAAGGATATCAATAAAGAATTGATTACCCCTCCCGTTTCCAATTTCAACATCATAAACAGGTCGTTACGAATTGATGTTGAGGTGGAGAAGAGTGAACTGGCACCAAGATATTGCGGGATAACCATTAGCAACCTTATTGTACAGCCCTCACCCGACTGGTTAAAAAATAGGTTAAAAGCAATTGGGATTACCCCAAAAAACAATGTGGTGGATGCCACTAATTACGTATTGCACGAATTGGGGCAGCCACTACACGCATTTGATGCCTCTAAAATAAAAGGCAATAAAATAGTGGTAAAGACCCTTCCCAAAGGTACCAAGTTCACCACCTTGGATGGCGTGGAAAGAGAGTTAAGCGAAGAAGATCTTATGATCTGCGATAGTGAAAAACCACTATGTATTGCTGGGGTATTGGGAGGAGAAAACTCCGGTGTAACCGAATATACCAACAGTATCTTTTTAGAAAGCGCCTTTTTCAACCCCGTTTCCGTAAGAAAAACGGCCAAACGACATGCTATTAATACAGATGCCTCTTTTAGGTTTGAAAGGGGAATAGATATAGACAACGTAGAATACAGTCTAAAACGCGCCGCTTTACTGATCCATGAAATTGCAGGTGGCGATATTACTTCGGATATCGTTGACATCTATCCCAAGAAAAAGGACGACTACCACGTATTCTTAACGTTCGACAAAATAAACAAACTAATTGGACAGGATATATCCAAGGATACCATCAAGTCCATTTTGGCTTCTCTAGACATAAAGGTTAAAAACGTAACGGAATCCGGCCTTGGACTAATGATACCCTTTTACCGGGTAGATGTACAAAGGGAGGTTGATGTTATTGAAGAAATACTAAGGGTATTTGGATATAACAACGTAGAGTTCAAGGAGAAGTTAAATGCTTCCATTGCCCCTACTTCCAAGTTTGAGGACTACAAAATCCAAAATATCATAGGTAATTTATTGGCGGCCAATGGCTTTAACGAAATATTGACCAATAGCCTTACCACTCCGGCCTATAACAAGTTATCCAGTGATATCAATGAAGCGCACACTGTTAGCATGCTCAACCCACTGAGTACGGAACTATCGGTTATGAGACAATCCATGTTGTTCTCTGGCCTGGAAACCATAGCCTACAACAGCAACCGCAGGATGCCCAACCTTAAAATTTTCGAATTCGGCAAAACCTACCACCAATATGAGACCAACAGAGAGGAGAAGAAACACTTAAGCCTATTGATTACGGGTAACCGACTGGAAGATACTTGGACCGTTCCTGCTAAAACATCCGATTTCTTTTACTTAAAATCAGTCGTAGAAAACGTATTGGATAGATTAGGGCTCAACAAACTAGAATCCATCCCATCCAAACCGGAAATGCTCTCAGAAGGCATCTCCCTGCAATACACTAAAAAAGATGTGGTAGTCCTTGGAGTAGTCAAGAAATCGCTTCTTAAGGAGTTTGATATTAAAGAAGAGGTGTTATATGCCGACTTTGACTGGGATTATATTTTAGAGGCCATTGTTGCCAATAAGATAATCTATAAGGAAATTCCAAAATATCCGGAAGTCAAAAGGGATTACGCCCTATTGGTGAATGAGGATGTGAGCTTTAAACAAATACACGACTTGGCAGTACAGACCGAGAAGAAGTATTTGACCAATGTAAAACTTTTTGATGTATACAATGGCAAGAACTTACCAGAGGGCAAAAAATCATATGCGGTAAGCTATACACTTCAAGATCACAAAGGAACTCTCACCGATAAGCAAATTGATAAGATTATGAACAAATTGCTGCGCCGGTACGAAATTGAATTAGGGGCCGAGTTAAGGTAAGATTACTCGGCCAACAGCTTTGGCATGATTACACTGGCACTTTCAGGAGTTGGTCCATTTTTTTTAGAACACGTAGAATTTATTATGCCCTTAGATTTTATTTAGTGGCATTTTTTATGCCCGATCATGATTTTTTAGACAAGAGGCCTTGGAGTGCCTACCTTTGATGGTACTACTTTATTGAGTCCGTAACAAGTATATTTGAGTTATGGCCAAACAGTATGATAATGAATTCAAGATTATGATAGTTGATTTATTAAAATCTGGATTTAAGGCAAAACCCAGCTAGCGCGAGCGTCACGCTCGTGCCACCAATCTAGGCTAAGCCGTTATGCAAAGTCGGAGACTTTGCGCAGAAAGATCTAGTCTCCAAACTATGGGTTGGCCATACGTCCATTGGCCTAAAAATGCAACAATTATTCCTAATTTCACATATAAACCCTCACCTGTAAGCACGTTAAAAGGTCAAGAAG
>CAXAVP010000281.1:0-5590 GCA_963972175.1 uncultured Arenibacter sp. | reverse complement strand
CTTTTTTAGGAATGCCTCATCGGTCTTTACCTTCTGCAACAACCCTTCTTCCTCTATAAAAGCTATGGTACCCAATCCTGCCACGGCTCCGATCGGACTTTTTTCATGGGTGTAATGCCCTAGGGAAATATCGGCAAACCTATTGTACTCGTCCCTAGTAATCATAGCGGCTTGGGGAAATATACCTCCTCCCAATCCTTTTCCTATGCACAGTATATCTGGCTCAATGTCATAATGCTCAAAAACGAACATTTTACCAGTCCTTCCCAAGGCAATTGGAATTTCATCCAGTATTAACAAAACGCCGTATTGATTACATAGCTCCCTAGCTTTTTTCCAAAATGATTTTGATGGCAATTGAACGTCCGTATTCCGAATGGTTTCGGCAATAAAAGCTCCGATATCGCCCTCTTTGGAAAAGACGTATTCCAGGTATTCCAAGCATTTTTCCTCATTGCCCTCAAAGATTCCCCTGTAAGTAACGGGTGGCGGTATGCGCTCCACCCCGGGCATCAATGGGCCCATAGACTCCCTAAAAACAGCCTCGCCACCCACGCTAATAGCGTCTAAGGAAGCCCCGTGGAAAGAATCCCAAAAGGAAACCACCTTGAATTTTCCGGTTACGGCCCTGGCCAATTTTAAGGCGATGCCTATAGCCGAACTACCATTGGGCGTTAACAGAACCCTATTTAAGTCTGAGGGTGCCAAGGATGCCAATTTTTCGGCAAAATTAATAGCCTGGACATTGGTATATCGCCGTGGCGAGAATGGTAGGGTTTGCAATTGCTGCACTATATCCGCAATAAGGGCAGGGTTGGCGTAGCCTACTTGGTGTACATTGTTACCGTGAAAGTCCAGATATTTTTTCCCGGATACATTTTCAATATAGGAACCCGAGCAAGACTGCAAAACATCCAAACAAGGGGTGCTCATGGACTGGTGCAGAAAAAACCGTGCATCCCTATCCAATATATGTTTGGTATCCTTATTGATTTTGGACTTTAACCACTCTTCCCTTGCTGGAGAGGCATTTATATCCCCTTCTGTTTTTTTGTTCTGATCCATATTGTTTAATTCATAGGGCTCCGTTTGACTTATGACATGCTACAAATTACCATTTTCTTCCTCCTTTTATTTACCCAATAAAGAAAATTACAATTTTGGGCGTAGGCTTCATACTATTTATTTAAGCATTGTGGTAGGTAAAACTTGCTTGGGCAGGGAAGTGGATTTATAATCAACATTTAGCCAGCCACTACCTCCACCGTTAAACCAAACCACCTCTAAGGGATATGTACCTGCTTGTAACAAAATACTGCCATCCCTTTCCATTACGCCATGATCTCCATCGTTATCCACCACCAACTCCTTATTAACCCATAATTTACTGCCATCATCAGAATTGGTATAGAACGTATACCTATCCTCCTCCTTAATTTGGATCGAAGTACTAAACTTTACTACCGTATTGTCTTTTATTTCTTCCTGTACCTCATCGGAAGTAATTTCAAAACAAGTACCCCTTGCATCCGGTCTTTTATTGGCCAAACTGGGAATACTCTTAAGGTTATCAAGGTAATACACCTCATAGGAAATGGGAGGGGATGTGGCCTTTTCCTTGATTCTAAAAAAAGCTTCGGAAACCGTACTTACAATTTTGCCGTCCTTAAAAATGGCACTTTTAACAACCACATTTTTGGTTATATTGATGGATTGGGTGTACAGTGGAGCGCTTTTATTGGGCATGGAACCATCCAAGGTATACCTTATTTCACCAGATGAATTGGGATTCTCCATCCTTATTGTCGCCTGTCCATCAAAAAGTCCGCCCGCCTTTTTGTTGAGCTCTGGCTTTGGATATATGGTTGGTGGATTTACCCGCATGGTCAAGGGATAATTATCCTCAACTTCAAAACCTTCAAAGGCGTTCTTTACAGGCTTGCCGATACAGGCTAAAGGAAGATTTATCCCCAGCGCAAAGGCAACTGTAGCTGCATTGTCATATTGATACACAGGATATTTGAGCACATGGTTCTTCTTTACTGATTTTCCCCATAATATAAATGGGATCTCTATTTCCTGTAAAGATTCACCTCCATGTCCTTTGCCCAAGCCACCATGATCGGCACTTATGATGACCAAGGTCTCCTCCTGCATTCCAGAGGTCTTGATAGCTTCCATTACTTCGGCTAGCTTGGCATCTGCCTTTTCTACGGACTCATAGTATTGTGGGCTCCCGTGACCGTATTCATGTCCAGCATGATCTATATGGTCAAAATGAACAAAAGTGAAGCTGGGCCTTTTCTCCTTAATATAGGCACTGGCCAAGGTTGCTGTTTCATCTTCTGTTGCTGCATTAATGTCATAATCCACAGCCGATTTTTCAAACAGTCTTCCAAATCCGCCCCAATCATAAATGGCACCTATTTCCGCATTCTCCAATTGATCATCTATCAAACGAAAAATAGTGGGAAACAAAAAGTCTTCACCCTGGGTAACGGTTGGCAGAACAAAATTGTTTTTTTCCCAACTATTGGAAGTAATCCCATGTTGTTCCGGACCGGCACCCATTATCATGGAAGCCCAATTGGTACTGGAACTGGTAGGCAGAACGGCCCTTGCATGTAGGGTAAATGCCCCTTCGGACATAATTTTATCAAAGGTTGGCGTATTGGCCTTTGTCAATCCGTCCGGACTCAATCCGTCAAAACCAATAACCACTACATGCTTGGCCTTGGGTGTAGTTGGCTGGAGCTTGGAATTGCAGGAAACCAATACTACCAACATAGAAAAGATTATGGAAAGCCCTAACAACACCTTCTTAGGAAAAAGTCTATAACATAGGTATGTTAACCACTTAAAAAATCTGCTCCGAAACACTCGTTTGATTCCTTTCATCTGTTAAACGCTTATTTATAGTTATCAGGTGGTTTTGCCTTTATTTTGTGAGTCCAAGGTAAGTCAAATATTAATTAATATTAAATATTTGTAACTATAACTATAATTTTAATACCAAAGATCCAAGCCTACTTAATGCTAGGGGTGAGACACAACCAGTCTATGAACATAGGAAAAAAAGCCGATTAAAAAATTTGGATATACTTTTTAATCGGCTTATCTAAAATCCTATACTTTACTCATTTAGTGGGGCTTATTGCAACCACCACGTTATTTCCCTGATCTTATCGTTACCGGTACCGAACTGGGATTCAATAGCTGCGGCCACATTGGCCGTGTTATTTTCGTATTCAGAGTTAGGATATATCCATCTGGTTGGAGGCGTAGCATCTGGCAATTGAGCAAAAGCCGGATAACCTGTTCTTAGATGATCAAAATACGCCCTCCATCCCGTTTGCAAGAAGGAGGTAAGATATTTTTGGGTCAAAATAAGCTCTAGTTTTTCCTCTGTGGCAAGTGCGTTATCAAAAGCTACCAAGGGCCCTGCAAGGTATGTCTCGGCATCACTTTCTTCTACATATACCTCAAAGTTCTTGGCATAATCGTTATAAAAGCTGAAGGAGGCTTTTACGCCATTTTCATAATGAACCATGGCATCGGAGCTTATCCATCCGCGAACCGCGGCTTCGGCCAAAATAAATTCCAGTTCCCAATACCCCATAAGGTTATGTGGTTCATTGGTTGGATCGGTAGTATACCTCAAATTCACCTTGGAAACATCGCCGGCAGCAGCCTTATCGTTCACCTCTGCGTAGGGCGCTATAGGGTCTCCTCCTTCGTATGCCGAAAAATCGTCTATTGCCAATCCGGCTTCCTTGGCGTTCTTGGTCTGCCCACAGTAAATAAACAATCTAGGATCCTGTCTGTCCTGTAACCTTTCTATAAAGGTAGCGGAGACATACATACCGGAACCATAACTACTGGAGTTAAACTCTGAATACCTACTCCCCTCTTCATCCAAAAATACCAACTGCCCGTTATCCTCAATGGACTCCATTATAGGCTCATTGTTGTAGATGCTTGCGAAAGTACTTATGATATTTAGGTCGGCATCACTTTCCTTTTTGGAAAGCGTCATAAGTATCTTTAACCTAAAAGAATTGATCAACTTTTGCCATTTTACCGTATTACCACCGTAAATAACATCCCCGGCAATAATATTAGTATTCCCTTCCAAAAGGTCATTGGCTTCAGACAATTCCTGTAAAATACCCATAAAGACCTCCTTTTGGGTGTCATATTTAGGCAAATACTTCTCCTCTGTCTCACCTTTTAGGGCTTCACTATAGGGAATATCACCAAAGGTAAGGGTGAGGTTATAAAAATAATAGGCCCTAAAAAATTTGGACAAGGCCACATATTCATCGCTCCCGATACGTTCTGCTTCCTGCATCATTTTGGTAACTTCCCCAAGCATATTATAGTCACCAAAACTGGCGCGGTTCCAGTTGTAATATTGGTTATTGTTTTCCCCATCGGTCTGTACCAGCATACGGGAGGCGTACAACGCCCCTGTACCCTGCACCTGAAAAGCACTACTTGCAATATTGGTCAACAATAATTGAGGATGGGTTTCACTAACATTGTTCGGATTATCGTTTAATTCCGTAAGGTCCTGACACCCCCAAAGGACTGCCAATACGACTAGGCTGTATAAAATTCCTATTTTTTTCATTTTATATCTATTTCTAAAATTTAACATTAGCTCCGATACCTATATATCGGGTAGAGGGATCTTGCAAATTATTATCGTTCCCAAAATCCGGATCTATAATATCGGCTTTCTTCCATGCCAACAAGTTATATCCGCTAAGGGTAACATCTAGGCTTTTCACGCCATCGATATTGGCCAATTCTGTGATATCGTATTTAAAGGATAGCGTTCTCAATTTAAAGAAACTTCTATCAAAGATATTGGCAAACTTTTCACTTTCCTTATAGGTCACTGCCGCCCTGTAAGGATAGTTTTGTGACCATGTCTGCCAGCTTACGGCAGTGGTGTTTTGTGTATAGGTCCTGGTGTCCGAGATTACGTCTCCATTAACGTCCTGTACCAATTCTCCTCCGGTAACCTGTACCCCATTGGGAACGTAAACCGGTTCACCGGCAGCATATTCTGCATCCCTAAACTCGGTAGAATTTGGGTGTTTACCACCCCACCACATTTTCTCTACGGTCAAGGAGCGGATCAATCCTCCCCAAACACCGTCTATACCTACATTGACGGTAAGGTTCTTATACTTAAAACTATTTTGTAGGCCAAGGGTCCAGCTTGGGTCATTATGTCCCAAAAGCTGTGGGTAATTATCCCTAATGGGCAATCCGTTTGAACCCAATATCAAATCCCCGTCGGCCGACTTCTGCCATACGGTGGCATAATAACTGTCTGCCCTATCATTGAGCCTAAGGTTATTATAAGTAGTATTGTCCCCGTATATTTCTGTGATTTTCTGTACTTTTCTACTCCAGTTGGCCGTAAGGTTCCATTTGAAGTCGTCCAAAACTATCGGTTTGGCATTAAGCACCAATTCCAATCCATTGGTGGTATATTCATTCCCATTTACCTTTCGGTTTTCAAAGCCCGAAGTATTGGAGATAGGAAGGTCAATGATCTGATTGGTATCAACCACAT
>CAXAVP010000280.1:0-5650 GCA_963972175.1 uncultured Arenibacter sp. | reverse complement strand
TAATGGCCCGTAATGTAATGTCCTCTAAATTACCAATAGGTGTTGGTACTATATATAATTTCCCCATGCATATAATTAAGGCCCTGTTTTACAAGTAAAACAGCCATTCTCTGCCAAAAGTAATGAAAATCCCGGCACAGGTCATATAAAAGCCAGTAGTCTTTGGTTAGGCAAATTTCCTTGCAATCACGCTCATAAACCTAGCTTCATATTCTTCCTTGCCCTCCCAATTATTGTAGTCCGGTTTTACCATATTTTCAATAAAGGAAATGGAGCGCTCTTCGCTGTCTATGGTGCTCAATTGGGACAATACCCTGTTATAATCTTCCATATTGTTATTGAAAAGATGTTTCACGAAGGCCAAACGATCATTTAAATCTACTTTGATTACCTGCTTCTGATTTGAATCGACAGCCTTGGCTCTGGCCACCGGTTTTACCGCCTTCTCCTCTTTGGGCATAAATAAATCCTTGTCGTTTTTAATTAAATCCGGTTTATTGGTGAACTGGGACAAAACCTCCTCAATAGTGGTGCTACTTGGCATTTCGGACACCATATCCTTAATGGTGTCTATTCCCGGGGTTATAATATCCTCCTCGTGAGGGTTGCTTTCCGGAACCGAAGAATTGGCGCTTAAGACCGAATTGGCCATGGTTTCAAATTTGGAGGCAATGGCATTTTTAGACACATCAATCTCCACTTCATTGAGTTTTTCCTCAATATATTTTAAAACCGCCAACTTCTCATATAACTCCCTGGCCGTTTCATACAAGGCAGGGATATCGTTCATATTTCTGGAAGTAATGATATCTGTAGACAACTTTCTCAACTCTTCTTTTAGTCTCTTTTTCATACGTTTAATCTTTTTAACTGAATAAAAATAAATTAAAAATGTAGAACTCAAGTTCCGGCAGGGCCATCATCCTGTAGTTCCAATCCTCTTATAATATTTTCTATAGCATATATTGCTAAACGCCACCTTTTGGCCAAAATAATCCATCGCCTACGGCGACCCCTTCTTTTTATCCTTTCAAAGTGCTTATATTAAACACATTGGCCCAAGAACACCAGGCCTATTAACTTTTACCAACATTAATGCCAGAAGGATTATTTTTTTAATAATTTTATGCTTCCTATAAAATAAACGAAAAACAAATTACTTTCGTCTAAAATTACAAAATGTTTCTTGAAAATACTGTTAACCCTAAAGAACAATTCGGTTGGATCGAAGTAATCTGTGGTTCCATGTTCTCTGGTAAGACGGAGGAATTGATCAGGAGGTTAAAACGAGCCCAGTTTGCCAAGCAGAAGGTGGAAATATTTAAGCCGATGGTAGACAAAAGATACCATGAGGAAATGGTGGTTTCCCATGATGCCAATGAGATTAGATCAACCCCGGTCCCCGCTGCTGCCAATATTCGTCTGCTGGCCGATAATTGTGACGTGGTAGGGATTGATGAAGCCCAGTTTTTTGATGACGAAATTGTTACGGTCTGCAATGATTTGGCCAATAAGGGGATCCGTGTAGTGGTGGCCGGATTGGATATGGACTTCAAAGGAAATCCTTTTGGCCCCATGCCAGCACTGATGGCTACGGCGGAATACGTAACAAAGGTGCATGCCGTATGTACCCGAACCGGAAACTTGGCAAATTACAGTTACAGAAAGGCCAACAACAACAAATTGGTCTTCTTGGGAGAGACAGAAGAATACGAACCTTTAAGCAGGGCAGCTTATTATAAGGCCATGCTAAAGGAAAAAGTAAAAGCCCTGGAGGTAAACTCCGAGGAAATTATACCCCCTCAAAAAAAATCCAATGACTAAGGTTGGCGAAACCGTTCTGGAAATAGACCTTAGGGCACTGGAACACAATTACCGCTATTTAAGATCCAAAATTCACCGAAACACTAAGTTTTTAGGAGTAGTCAAAGCCTTTGCCTACGGCAGCGATTCCGTTGCCATTGCCAAAAAACTGGAAACACTAGGGGCAGATTACCTGGCAGTAGCCTACACCTCAGAGGGCGTGGCCCTAAGAAAGGCAGGGATTGGCCTGCCCATTATAGTATTGCACCCCCAACAGCTGAGCTTTTCCACTATTATGGAACACTGCTTGGAACCCAGCCTTTATTCCAAGACCATCTTCACCACATTTTCAAAAATGGCAGAAGATCTAGGTCAAAAAAATTACCCGGTACACCTAAAATTTAATACTGGACTAAATAGATTGGGTTTTGGGGAAAACCATATAGATTTTATTCTGCAGTCACTTAAAGAGATGCCGCAAATAAGAGTAAGTTCCCTATTTTCCCATTTGGCAGCTTCAGAAGATGCATCGGAAAGAGACTTTACCATGGCGCAGATAGGGAAATTTGAAAAAATTAGTACGGCCATACTCAACGAATTGAATTACACGCCCATGCGCCATATGTTAAATACCTCTGGAATAATAAACTATCCAGAAGCGCAATACAACATGGTTAGGAGCGGCATTGGTCTCTATGGTTACGGAAACGAGGCGGCAGAAGATAAAAAATTGATCCCGGTAGCCACCTTAAAAACCGTCATATCCCAAATACACACTATTGGGACCAACGAAAGCGTAGGCTACAATAGGTCTTTTAAGGCCAAGACCCCTAAAGTAACGGCTACCCTTCCCCTGGGCCATGCAGACGGAATTGGCAGACAATACGGCAACGGCATTGGCCACGTTTGGATACAAGGTAAATTGGCCCCCATAATTGGCAACGTATGTATGGATATGATCATGATAGATATAACTGGAATTGATTGCATGGAGGGGGACGAGGTAGTTGTTTTTGGCAAAGAATTAAACGCAGAGCAGCTAGCGTCATCCGCAAATACCATTACATACGAACTCCTCACAGGCATATCACAACGGGTAAAAAGAATTTATTTGGAGGAATAGAAACATGACCTACTTTGAACATAAAAATACAGCCCCAATGTGGGCAGGATAGGCAAGTATTTTTTTAACACTTCCTTGTGAATTAGTTTTTTTAATTAAATTGCAGTTACTAATAATCACAAAAACACTAATTATGCTTAAAGAGTTTAAGGAGTTTATCATGACCGGCAATGTCATAGATTTGGCGGTTGCGGTACTATTGGCCAGTGCTGCAGGTGCAGTGGTCAGCGGATTTGTTAATGATATCATGATGCCTATAGTAGGTTACTTTACCGGTGGCGTTGATTTCTCGGATATGCAATATGTACTTTCGGAAGCAGTTGTGGCTGCAGATGGAACGGTAGAGAAACCCGAAAGCGCCATACGTTATGGCGCCTGGATAAACACCCTCATTAATTTGGTCATAGTTGGGTTTGTACTATTCGTAATTGTTAAGGCCTACAATAAGACCAAGAAACCAAAAGAAGCAGCTCCGGAAGCTCCAAAAGGACCAAGTCAGGAAGAACTCTTGACACAGATCAGGGATATACTGAAAAAGCAATAATTCACATAAACATCTTGGGTCTTGCCTAACACCAAGACCAAACCGCTACACTACCCAACTAACCAACCTAAAGCCGTCAACTAAGATACAATGTCTAAGTTGACGGTTCTTTTTATAAACGATTGTGTTATTTATAACATTTTGTTATATTATTAATATATATTCCTTTTTTTACTTGTTTACTGCCCTATAATCAGTACATTTGCCAACTGAAATTATAATCGTATTTAAAATGAAAGTAGCTGTAGTTGGAGCAACAGGAATGGTTGGGGAAGTGATGCTAAAAGTATTGGCAGAACGTAATTTTCCATTGACCGAACTATTGTTGGTAGCCTCGGAAAGATCCGTAGGAAAAAAATTAATGTTCCAAGGTAAGGAGCACACCGTAATAGGTCTAGACACGGCTGTTGCGGCCAAACCGGACATTGCCATATTTTCTGCTGGTGGTGATACCTCGCTGGAATGGGCACCAAAATTTGCAGAGGCTGGTACCACGGTAATTGATAATTCCTCTGCCTGGCGAATGGATCCTTCCAAGAAATTGGTCGTTCCGGAAATAAACGCCTCAGAACTTGGAAAGGATGATAAGATTATTGCCAATCCAAACTGTTCTACCATACAGATGGTATTGGCGTTATCCCCACTACACAATGCCTATAAAATGAAACGAATAGTAGTTTCTACCTATCAGTCCGTTTCCGGAACTGGGGTTAAGGCTGTTCAGCAATTGGAAAATGAGATTGCGGGTGTAGAGGGAGAAATGGCCTATCCTTATCCTATAGGCAAGAACGCTCTTCCGCATTGTGATGTTTTTTTGGAGAACGGATACACCAAGGAAGAAATGAAATTGGCCCGTGAACCACAAAAAATATTCAATGACAGTTCTTTTTCCGTTACGGCAACTGCAGTACGTATCCCCACTGCCGGTGGTCATTCGGAATCGGTGAACGTAGAATTTGAAAATGATTTTGAACTTTCCAACGTAAGAAAACTGCTAAGCGAAACCCCTGGAGTGGTTGTTCAGGACAATACGGACACCAACACCTATCCCATGCCAATCTACGCCCATGGAAAGGATGATGTCTTTGTGGGAAGAATTAGAAGGGATGAAACCAGACCCAACACCTTAAATATGTGGATCGTGGCAGACAATTTGCGAAAAGGTGCCGCCACCAATGCGGTACAGATTGCGGAATATTTGGTTAAAAACCAGTTGGTATAAGTCGAAAAACGCATTCCTATAGTGAATGCTTTACCCCTGTCCCAAACGGAACAAAAGGTGGTGTATGAGATGTTAAAACCTTTGTAATGCAGTATTACAAAGGTTTTTTTTGCGCTATTTTTGGGACAGAAAGTTCCCATTTATGAAGAAATCAATTGTACTCCCATTGGTCGCACTAATTTTATCGGCCTGTGGGAACAACCACAAAAAAGAAGCCATCGTTTTGAAATACCCTACTACCAAGAAAGTCGATTCTATAGACACTTATTTCAACACCAAAATACATGATCCCTATCGCTGGCTAGAGGATGATAGGAGTGCGGATACCGAAGAATGGGTCCGCCAACAAAATGAGACCACTTTTAACTACCTTAACAAAATTCCCTTTAGAAGAGACCTTCAAGAACGACTGGAACAATTATGGAATTACGAGAAATTGGGACGACCCTTTAAAGAGGGGACTTATACCTATTTCTTTAAAAACAACGGGCTACAGAATCAAGATGTATTATACCGCCGCAATGATAATGGTGAAACTGAAGTATTCCTGGACCCCAATACCTTCTCCAAAGACGCCACTACCTCACTGTCCGGGATCCATTTTTCCAAGGACGGCTCCCTTGCTGCCTACTCCATTTCTGAAGGAGGAAGTGATTGGCGCAAAGTCATGGTCATAAATGCCGAGAACAAAACTGTCGTAGAAGACACCTTGGTAGACATAAAGTTCAGCGGTATCTCTTGGAAGGGAAATGAGGGATTTTATTATTCCAGCTATGACAAACCCCAAGGCAGTGAACTATCGGCCAAAACAGATCAGCACAAATTATATTATCACACCCTGGGAACACCCCAAAAGGATGACCCAGTGGTATTTGGGGGCATACCCTCCGAAAAACACAGGTATGTTAGCGGCTATGTTACAGAAGACAACCGTTTTCTGGTTGTTACCGCCGCGGTA
>CAXAVP010000279.1:0-5727 GCA_963972175.1 uncultured Arenibacter sp. | reverse complement strand
CCGTGGGGAATGGCCTTTCTGCCCGATGGGAGTATGCTTATCACCGAAAAATCAGGTGAACTTATTCATTTTAAAGATGGCAATAAAAAGGTCGTAGGCAATTCTCCCGAGATCTATCTTAGAGGACAAGGTGGACTATTGGACATTGCCCTACATCCCGACTATCAAAATAATGGGTGGATCTATATCTCCTAT
The DNA here is from genome assembly GCA_963972175.1 of uncultured Arenibacter sp. Taxonomy (GTDB): domain Bacteria; phylum Bacteroidota; class Bacteroidia; order Flavobacteriales; family Flavobacteriaceae; genus Arenibacter. Next base: position 5,532 of record CAXAVP010000279.1, on the reverse strand, counting down.
GCTTTTGAGGAAGGAGAAGACAAAGGCGGCAATACCGCCATTATGAGGGCTAAATTTGATGGTTCTAATCTGACGGATAAGGAATTAATATACCAAGCAACCCCCAGTACTACCAGTGGCCATCATTTTGGTTCCAGGCTTGCCTTTGATAATGAAGGATATCTATACTTTTCCATCGGGGAACGGGGAGACCGCGATGTTAACCCCCAAGACGTTACTCTGGATGGTGGCAAAATATACAGACTCCACGCAGATGGCAGTATACCAGCGGACAACCCCTTTGTAGGGGCCGATGGGGCCAAGGAAGCCATTTTTAGCTACGGCCATAGAAATCCACAGGGGCTGGTAAAAAATCCGATGACAGGAGAGATATGGGAGCATGAGCACGGACCACAGGGTGGTGATGAGATAAATATAATAGGAAAGGGTAAAAATTACGGTTGGCCAGTTATTACGTATGGCGTAAACTACAGTGGAATTCCTATTACCTTCAAGACCGAGATGGAAGGTATGGAACAACCCCTATATTACTGGGTTCCCTCCATTGCACCAAGCGGCATGACTTTTGTTACCTCGGATAAATACCCCGAATGGAAAGGTAACCTATTAATTGGCTCCTTAAAATTTCAGTATTTGGAACGCTTGGAACTAAAGGGAAATAAGGTTGTACACAGGGAAAAATTAATGCCAGACCTGGGAAGGGTCCGTGACGTAAGACAGGCCCCGGACGGTTATATCTATGTAGCCGTTGAGGGTAAAGGCATCTATAAACTTGTTCCAAAAAAATAATTTTCCACCAATAAAATTAGCAGAAAATAAAATATGGAACTACTTACTCTACAATATTACACCCCCCCTTTTAAGTACAGGAGACAGCATTGAGATCCAGTATAGAAAGGAGCAAGGATATAGATAAGGAATTCTGTTTTATTTGCCAAATGAATAACAGGGAAGGAGTGGCAAGGACAGCCCGCATTAGCAAATTCAGATTTTTTACTCCAGAAAAGAGAAGAAAATATTCGCGGTATCAAATATGGACAACAAGGATAAATTCTTGGCAAATGGAAAAACTTATGATAACAGCATGCCACCTATGGGGTTGGAGGATGAGGAAATTATATATATAATGAATTACATCCTTAATTCATGGGGCAATAAAAGTGATTCCATAGTAACCCCCTAAGAGGTTACTATGAATATCATTGAATAGTTCTAATTCTTATATGCGTCAATGGCCTTTTTCACCGAACCGTATTTTTTTAATAATTCCTCTGCTTGGGGATACCCAATCTTAAGTTCTTCTACCAAGTAACGGGTACCACGGTCAACCAACTTTTCGTTGGTAAGTTGCATGTTCACCATTTTATTGCCTTTCACCCTACCTATCCTGATCATCAAGGCGGTAGAAATCATGTTCAGGACCAACTTCTGTGATGTCCCACTTTTCATTCTGGTACTACCTGTAACAAATTCGGGCCCCACGTTAACGGCAATAGGAATTTCCACGGCTTGGGTCAAAGGGGATCCGGGGTTATTGGTTATACATGCTGTCAATAATCCGTTGGCAGCAGCTTCCTTTACGCCTCCTATAACATAAGGGGTGGTACCCGAAGCCGCAATTCCAACTACGGTATCATATTTTGTAATGTCGTATGCTTTTAGGTCTGCCCAAGCCTGGCTTGCATCGTCCTCTGCATTCTCAACAGCTTTTCTAATGGCCGTATCACCGCCTGCGATCAGTCCGATAACATTATCATGGGACAAACCGAAGGTTGGAGGAATTTCAGAGGCGTCCAAAATACCTAAACGCCCACTGGTGCCCGCTCCAACATAAAACAACCGCCCCCCTTTATCAAACCTTTCCTTTAAAGCGTCGACCAATTTGGTGATTTGTGGTATAACCAATTCTACGGCATCTGCCACTAATTTATCTTCCCTGTTCATATTTTCAAGGATAGAAGCAGTGTCCATTAACTCCAAATCCGAATAATTGGATGGCGACTCGGTAATCTTTTTATATTCTTGCATACTTAAATGTTGGTATTGTTTATTCTTAATAATGTTTTTTTTAATGTTTGGTTAAATAGCTATTGTATTTCTGCCTTGAGTATTAATTAGTAAGCCTCAACTCAGATTATATTTGGTACTTCGTGCATTTAGGCCCTTACCTATTCTAATATTACTAATGGCAATGGCAATAACAGCAAACATATGAAATTTTAATCATCGGCCTTGTTCTAATTTGAAGTACACTGTAGTTGTTAGAAGTATTTAAAGTATTTGTACGTTAGCTTTTTTAAAAACATCCAGCTTTCCATCCGTAGGTTCCAGCTCGGTAATTAAAACATCTATCTCTTCCAAGTTACATATTTTATAACGTTGTGTAGAGCTAAATTTCTCAGAAATAGCAGGGGAAACTATTCTTTTTGATGCCTGTATCATTGCCTTTTTCATTTGCACTATATCCCAATCAAATTCGGTGATCCCATTATTGGCATCAATGGAGTTTGTGCCCAAGAAACACAAATCAACCTTTATATCATGTAACATATTTATTGCCCCCCCCCCTACGGCAATTTGAGAGTCCTTAGACAATTTTCCTCCTATTAAAATAACCTCCACATTGGATTTGGAAAGTAATTGTACAGCAACCGGTAAACTAGGGGTAAAACATGTGATGTTTAAATTAGGCGGAATCATCCTAGCAATTTCCATATTGGTTGTACCCCCACTGATTAAAATTACCTGCCCGTTTTTTAATAAGGTAATGGCCTTTTTTGCAATGCGGGATTTATTTTCCAAGGAATAAATCTCGCGATTTTCCACATGATAGTTGTTAAAACCCAATGATATTGCCCCGCCATGAACCTTCTTTAATTTTTTGGCAGCGCTTAGTTCTGTAATATCCCTTCGGATGGTATCTACGGAAACATTCAATAGTTCGGCCATATCGGAAAACAATATCCTATTATGAATCCTAACTTCATTTAAAATAACCTGCTTTCTCTCGGCTTTCAACATAATATTATCACAAATTTATAATACAGCTTCAATATGCGCAAAATATTGCAAACAACCCACTAATTCTTTGCAAAAGTAATTTTTTTTAGAAGAAACTGCAAGAAATTGCAATTATTGCAGTTTTTTGCATACATTTGGATGCAACATTAAGTCTAATAACAACTTAAATTATTTCAAATTAACTCCAAAAGTCTATGAAAACATTTCAAACAGTGAGGGGAAAATTGTCGGGTCAAATACTCTTATGGGTTTTGCTCGCAATGAGTACAACGGTATTTGGGCAACAGTCTCCCATTACAATTAGCGGAACTATCACCGAAAGCGGTTCTGGTATTCCAGTAGCAGGTGCTTCGGTATTTATTGAAAACACTTCCTTTGGTGCAGTTTCAGATTTTGATGGGAACTACAGTCTAAATGCCCAATTGGAAAATAAGGACTATACACTTATCGCTAGCTATCTAGGTTTTACTACCCAGAGAATCACCATCAACATTACCGGGGATGATCTAGTGAAGGATATTGTATTGGCGGAAGACCTTTTAAGTCTAGATGAAGTAGTTGTTACCGGTACCGGTACCGGGGCCAATAGACGATCATTAGGGAATGCTGTGGCTTCTGTTAAATCGAAAGATTTGACCAATAATGGAGCTACACAGGTAGACCAGGCCATAGCAGGAAAGGTTTCTGGGGCCTTGGTACAACAAAATTCAGGTGATCCGGCTGGGGGGATCAGTATTAGATTAAGAGGTGCCAGCACAATTTCCGGAAGTTCAGATCCACTCTATATAGTAGATGGTATAATCATAAGCAACTCCAGCAACGAACTGATTGATTTAGGTGGGAATTCCCAAAATAGATTGGCAGACCTAAACCCAAATGACATTGATAAAATAGAAATTATCAAGGGAGCAGCAGCCGCAGCAATTTATGGATCAAGGGCGAGTAATGGAGTGGTACAGATCTTCACAAAAAAAGGTAAATCCGGAGAACCAAAATTTACCTTTATGACTAATGTAAGGCTAAATGAACTAAGAAAAAAAATAGACTACAATACAGTCCCCCTTGCATGGGAAGTTGCTACGGACAGAAACAATCTCGCCACTGTAGAAGTAGAAAGGTATGACCTACAAGACGCCATTTTTGGTACAGGTTTTGGGTTGGAAAATTACTTTTCTGTGAACGGTGGAAATGAAAAAACTTCTTATTTCCTTTCAGCCTCCCATTTGGATAACGAAGGAATAGTTCAGAACACCGACTTTAAGCGCTATGGTTTTAAAGCCAATTTAACCCAAAAAGCATTTGATTGGTTAGATATTACAGGTGGTTTTAACTACGTAAGAAGTATAAGCAACGATGTTCCTAATGGTGGTATCAATTCCGCGTACGGAGCAATCACCGGTTTCTTGTTCAGTGAAAACTCAATTGACCCTACTCCATATGAATCAGGCGTTTACCCAGTAACCTCTCCCTTAGTGGCACGTACCAACCCTATGGAGGCAGTTGACAGATTCGATTTTAACCAAAAAACAAATCGTATAATCACCAGTATTGCTCTGGACGGTAGGTTTAATGAACATTTGTCGGCTAAATATACTTTGGGAATGGACTACTACAACCAATCTGCCTTTGCCTTCATTCCTATCAACAATACCTCAACCGTACCTGATGGATTTTCCAGAAGATCGGATTTAAACAGTTTTCAATACAATAGTGATATAAATCTAACATATCGGCGTGATCTTTCAGAAAGCATTAATTCAATCACCACAGCTGGTGGCTCATGGCAGTACGAAGAAAGGGACCGAGTTGGTATTAGCGCTACGGGCTTACCACCTGTTGTACAAACCGCTACAGGTGGGAGTTTATTGGAACAAGGCGAGTCAAGATCACAAATATCTTATTGGGGTGCCTTCCTACAGCAATCTTTTTCTTATCTGAACAAGTTGTATATTAACGGCGCAGTGCGTATGGATGGTGCCTCCACTTTTGGAGAGGATGAACGCAACCAATTATATTTTAAAGCGAGTGCTTCCTATATCCTATCCGATGAAGAGTTCTGGAAAAGCACTTTTTCAGAGTCCTTTAATTCCTTCAAGTTAAGAACTTCTTGGGGCCAAGCAGGTAACCTTACTGCCTTGGGCGCTTTTGACAGGTTTTCTGTTTACTCCCCATCTTCTATTGATGGCGCGGTAAGCCTTATACCTTCAACGGCACAAGGAAATGAAAATCTAAAACCAGAAAGGCAGGATGAACTTGAAATAGGTTTCGACGCTGGATTTATAAACAACAGATTAGGGCTGGAATTCTCTTATTACCACCAAAAAGTAACCGACCTATTATTGCCAAGGGTGCTTGCCCCTTCAACTGGGTTTAGTTCCAGGTTTGAAAATGTGGGTAATCTTGAGAACAAAGGAATAGAACTCCTACTCAGAGCTGCACCTGTAAAAAATGAAAATCTTACATGGGACGTAATCGCTTCTTTCTCCAAAAACAATAATGAGGTTACAAATG
>CAXAVP010000278.1:0-5743 GCA_963972175.1 uncultured Arenibacter sp. | reverse complement strand
AAAGAAACTACTTTTTTCTGGATATTTCAAACTTAAAATTTTGTATGCCTGAATCGCCTTTTTGTATTTCTTTTGCTCCAAATACACTTTGGCCAAGGTGACCGTCATTAATTCTTTTTTGTCAAAGGTAACGGACTCCTTGATGGCCACTTTGGGAGTACTCTCCTTGGGTACGATCTTGGGATTGGTTTCTATGAACTTGTCAATGAGCTCAAACTTTTTCTTCTTTTTCTTGTCATCACCGGATGTAGAGGTATTCTTTTTGTCTGTGGTGGTCTTGGCCGGTTTTGTCTTAGGTTGTGGCTCAGTTGGTTTTTGTGAAGTTAGCTGCAGCCATTCGGCGAAGGAGTATTTTTCCTTTTTTGTAAAGGTCAGGGGTTTTCCTATTTCAAGTGCCTCTTCGGCTTTTTTTTTATCCTCGGAGATCGATTTGTCTATTTCCGGATCTTTGGATGAAAATAGGGAGGGGTCCAAGATATCATCGGCATCCTTTGCGGTTCTGGGCAGTGGTTCGTCTGTAGAATCTTCTATAAGCGCAGTTTCCTTTTTAAATTCGGATACCACCTCTTCCGAAATAATAGGGGTGTCGTGTAAGGATACTGTTTTGCCTAAAATGGAGTCGGCTATGGTGTTTTGTAAAAAGTCCTTGGAGGTAATAAAATCAAAAAGGATGTCCCTGTCCGTTGTGTAGGCAGCGGTTACCTTTAGGGCATTGTTGTATTTAAAGCTATTGAGGTTTTTTAGTCCTTTAAGGTGCATGGCCCGTGCTGCTTGGAAATATGGGTATTCTGCCAGTACATCTTCTAGCTGGTTGGTTTGCACCGGAGATACCACTTTGTCCGGGTTCTGCAGGAGATATGTAAAGTCCTCTACGTTCATATTTTACCAGTCTGCCAGTGATTTGTTAAATATGTCTTGGGTAATCCGTTCAAAAATTACCTGATGGGCCTCATCCTTTACGCTGGATAATAGTGATGTGGCCGGGTAATCGTAAAAGAAAGAGAAGCGCTGCTCAAAGTCTACATCTTCTTTGGTATTGTTGTAAAACCTAACGTTTACCCCAATGCTTAGCCGGTTCTGCGCAGCAGTTTGTTGGGCGGTGGCCGACATGGGGGATATTCTGTATTCTACAATTTCGCCTTCGTACAACAAGTCCCCGTTAGATTTTACAAGATCCAGACTGGTCTGGTTCATTATCAAATCTTGTAATGCCAGTGTAAAATCCCGGTCCATTCCAGGCTCAAAGGTAGATCCGGGGTTTTGCGCAGCATAGTTTTGGAAATAATTGACCTGAAAGGTTTTGGCGGTACCTACATCCCCACCTGTAAAGTTGTATATGCCACAACCAGAAATGCTTACCGTTATCATAAGCATTATTAAAAGATATTTGCTCTTGATCATTAATTTTGTTTTTTACTACTGACTACTGACTACTGACTACTGACTACGGTTTACTTCCTACTGTTTGCTGCCTACTGTTTACAGGTCGTATTGTTTTATTTTGCGGTAAAGGGTGCGTTCAGAAATCCCCAATTCTGCCGAGGCTGCCTTTCTTTTTCCTTTATTTCTTTCCAGTGATTTTTTTATGAGTTCTATTTCTTTGTCCTGTAAAGATAGGGTTTCTTCCTCTTGTATCTCTTCGGCAAAATGATACTTGTCCCCCTGTGCTGGTTTGCTTATGGGTTTTTCTATATAGGGTTCTGGAAGCTGTAGAATTTTGGCCTGGGTTTCTTGGGGTTCGGAATATTCCTCCTCCTCATCCCCGTAGATTTTACGAATTAGATTCTCATTTTCTTCCTGTACTTTTTCGGTATCGTTGTTTTTGAGCAGTTCAAGGGTTAATTTTTTTAAATCGTTCAAATCGCCTTTCATGTCAAAAAGCACCTTGTACAATATTTCCCTTTCATTGCTGAAGTCGCTCTCCTTTTTTTCGCTCCCTACAATAGCAGGTAAGTTGGTGTCGCCAGAGTTGGGGAGATAGCTGTTTAGGGTGGCCAATGAAATAAGCCTGCTTTCTTCCAGTACAGAGACCTGTTCCGCTATGTTTCTAAGCTGACGAACGTTACCGGGCCACCGGTATTTTAACAATAACTGAATAGCATCTTCTTCCAGTCGGATGGTGGGCATTTTGTATTTCTGGCCAAAATCGGAGGCGAATTTCCTGAACAACAGGTGTATGTCGTCTTTTCGATCCCTAAGCGGTGGAATATTAATTTCCACGGTACTTAAACGGTAATAGAGGTCTTCTCTAAATTTCTCTTTTTTTATGGCCTCGAACATATTAACATTGGTGGCCGCTACGATTCGTACATCTGTTTTTTGAACCTGGGAGGATCCTACCTTTAAAAACTCTCCATTTTCCAGTACCCGTAATAGGCGAACTTGGGTGGTAAGCGGCAGTTCCCCTACTTCGTCCAGAAAAATAGTACCGCCGTCGGCTACTTCAAAATACCCGCTTCTTGTAGTGGTGGCTCCCGTAAAAGCGCCTTTTTCGTGACCAAAAAGTTCACTGTCTATGGTGCCTTCGGGGATGGCACCGCAGTTAACGGCTATATATTTGGCGTGTTTTCTATGCGATAGGGAGTGGATTATTTTGGGAATGGCTTCTTTTCCTACACCACTCTCCCCAGTGACCAAAACAGAGATGTCCGTTGGGGCCACTTGTATGGCTTTTTCAATGGCTCGATTGAGTTTTACATCGTTGCCAATGATTTCAAAACGTTGTTTTATAGATTGAATCGATTCCATTTTATTAGTTGTTATCGGAGAGCCCCAAGGGTTTTCCTATTAGTGTTCCCGATGTGCAATCCGTTATTTTTACATTTACAAAATCACCTATTTTGTAGCCCTCTTTTGGGAATACCACCACAAAGCTTTGGGAGTTTCTTCCCATCCAATCCGATTCGGATTTCTTGGAAGTGCCTTCTATTAATACTTCCACTGTCTTACCTAGTTGTTCCTGGCTCCTGAGAAGGCTGTGTTCTCTTTGAAGCGCAATGACCTCGGTAAGTCTTCTGTTTTTAACCTCTTGTGGCACATCGTCTTTTAGGTTTCTGGCTGCAGCGGTGCCGGGCCTTTCGGAATAGGCATACATGTATCCGTAATCGTACTTTATCTCCTGCATTAGGGACAGGGTGTCTTGGTGGTCCTCCTCAGTTTCCGTAGGGAAACCACATATCATATCCTGGGAGATGGAACAGTCGGGGATAATCTCCTTTATGTTCTTAACCAGCTCCAGATATTCTTCCCTACTGTGCAATCTGTTCATTTCCTTTAAGATCCTATTGCTACCACTTTGTATGGGCAGATGTATATAATTACAGATATTCCTGTGTTTCGCTACGGCCCTAACTACGTCCAATGTCATGTCCTGAGGGTTGGAGGTGGAGAACCGAATTCGCATTTTGGGTTGTGCCAGGGCTACCATTTCCAAAAGTTGGGCGAAATCTACCGCTGTTGCCTTCTGTATATCAGTGGCCTTGATAAAATCTTTCTTTAATCCCCCGCCATACCAAAGATAGCTGTCTACATTTTGTCCCAAAAGGGTAATTTCCTTATACCCCTTCTCGGCAAGTTGGTTCACTTCTTCCACTATGGATTGTGGGTCCCTACTGCGTTCGCGTCCCCGGGTAAAGGGAACTACACAGAAGGTGCACATGTTATCGCAGCCACGGGTTATGGATACAAAGGCAGTAACCTTGTTTGAGTTAAGGCGAACAGGTGCTATGTCTCCATAGGTCTCTTCCTTGGATAAGATTACGTTTACGGCGTTTCGGCCATCATCAACCTCTTGAATCAGGTTGGGGAGGTCCTTGTAGGCGTCGGGGCCTACTACCATATCCACTATTTTCTCCTCTTCCAGTAATTTGGTCTTTAGCCTTTCTGCCATACAGCCAAGCACACCCACCTTCATATGGGGTCTTTGCTTCTTTACGGCATTGAATTTTTCCAACCGCTTTCTTATGGTCAGCTCCGCCTTTTCCCTTATAGAGCAGGTGTTCACTAAAACCAAATCGGCATCCTCTAGCTCCTGGGTTGTGTTAAAGCCTTCATTGGATAATATGGAGGCAACAATTTCACTATCGGAAAAATTCATGGCACAGCCATAACTCTCAATATATAATTTTCTGTTACTGTTTTCCTTTTCCGCAATAGTGGTGGCGGTTCCTTGAACAGATTCATCTATAGTCTTCTCCATATTATTCTGCATTCATTGTCAACTTTAATGAGTTTGCAAAGATAGCATTATATCAGAAAATATGACATATTGACAGTTAAATATTTCTCAAATAAATACGCAACTTTAAGGCCTGTTAAGTATCTCATTATTAAACATAACCTTTACTATAAATGAGAGCTACACTGATCCTTTTTATGTTGTTCGGAGCCTTGGGAATGGTTTCCTGTAACGATGAAGACAATGGTAAATATGATGAATATCTGGTGGCAAGGCCCATTACAATGAGCAAGGCCGAATTTAAGAACAGTATTGATATTGTTGCCCCGGTACCAATGGGGGAGTCGGGCAAAATATATGTCTATGCCGATTATATTTTTGTAAACGATAAATATAGAGGGGTACACGTCTTGGACAATAAAGATCCAAGGGCTCCCAAGAAAATGGCCTTTATAAAAATTCCGGGCAATGTGGACATATCCGTAAAGGGCGACTATCTCTATGCCGATAGTATCACCGATTTGGTGGTTTTGGATATTTCCGATATGAATAATATAAAGCAGGTGAACCGTTTGGAAAATGTCCTGAGGGATAATGTGGTCTTTCCATTTGAGGCCGACATCTATGAGTGGCAGGACATAGACTACGGAAATGAAGTTGTCTTGGGATGGGAAACCGTAGTGGAAAGAAGGGAGATAGCGGAGGTGGAAGTGCAGTTTTCCAGGGAGTTCGACATGATGGTTGCCAATGCTGCCGATAATTCGGCCCCTACAGGTCAAGGCGGGTCTTTGGCGCGATTTATGATCGTAAACAATTATCTGTATGCCGTGGACAGTCATAATATTAATGTCTTTGATATACAGGATCTTGAAAATCCCAAGGATTTGGAGGATGTGTATGCCGGTTTTGATATAGAAACCATTTTTAATAGGGGAGAGCATTTGTTTTTGGGGAGTATGCGGGGCATGTATATTTATGATATTTCCTCGCCGGCCGTACCTAGATTGGTAGGTGAGTTTGAACACGGTACAGCCTGTGATCCGGTAGTGGTAGATGGTGACTATGCTTTTGTGACATTGAGAGGGGGTAATATGTGCGGGGCAACGGAAAGCGGACTTTTTATAGTGGATATTTCCGATATGAGCAATCCCTTTCTGGTAAAGACCTATCCTATGGAAGAGCCTTATGGTCTTGGGGTCAAAGATGAGAAACTCTTTGTCTGTGACGGGGCCTCGGGTCTAAAAGTGTACGATAAGACCAATGTAGAGGAATTGGTTCCCTTGAATCATTTTAAGGACATTGATACATTTGATGTGATTCCCATGGAAGATAATTTGCTGATGATAGGAGCAGAGGTAATCTATCAATATGAATACTTAGAGAATAAAATAAAGCTTATAAGTACTTTCAAATTAAAGTAAAAGTTATGGAATAGCGTAAAACACCCCCTTAATCAGGGGTGTTTTTTTATGGTGATATCAAGGATAATCCCCTAAATAAAAAAAATTGATATACTTTTGTGTCACCAAAAACTAGTTAATGGCAAAGAATTTAGTAATCGTAGAG
>CAXAVP010000277.1:0-5783 GCA_963972175.1 uncultured Arenibacter sp. | reverse complement strand
GAGTAGATTTGTTCTTACCTTTGGATAGTGCAATTACGGTAAAACTGCACCAAAAAGTAATCGGGGCAAAAACATGTATTGCAACCACTAGGGCACACAAAGAAAATGAAAACTGATAAACTTAAAGAGGATTTCGTAGCGGCGGTTGACTATGTAAATGCGTATACCGACCCCTTACCCGCCGACCTTTTACTAAAATTGTACGCTTATTTTAAAATTGCAAACCGCAATTTTAGCCATCCAGGCAGCAGAACCCCCTTAATCAATGCCTTTAAAGCCAATGCACTTATACAGGCCAAAAATGTGAGCATTGAGGAAGCAATGGAAAAGTATATACAATTGGTAAACCAAGAGGTCAAAAAGATTAAAAAATAAACACCCCCTTCCAGACTAGGCATTCTCTTAGGTCAACAAAGCAGTATCACCCTATTATTGACCATTTCAGCGTTGAAATAAAATACACTATTCATACTATTAGGATTTTCTCCAGTTGCCGTATTGACCACAATCAACCTTTGGTTTCAATTTAAATAAAGCATACTTTAGATATATGCTTTATATTGGTCCCAAATGAAACTTAGACATTCCATAGTAACACGTTTTGGCCTTTTTTTCACAGGACTCATTATTTTTTCCATACTCCTATCCGGATATTTAGTGTTTACCAAGGCATCCCAAGTGATAACAGAGCACTCCAAGGAAAGGATCATGCACGCTTCCGAATTGGCCGAACAGCAATTCTACGCATTGTTGAACGAGGTTACCAATGACATTGCCGTAATTACGCTAAGTCCCACCCTGCAAAAACATATTGTACAGCCATCCGATGCCACAGCCAAAGATCTGGATAGACTGTTCAGTATAATTCTAAAAAACAAGGAATCCTATTTTCAAATAAGGCTTATTGATGCCAACACAAACGGCAAGGAAATTATCCGTTTTAATAAAGAGAACGGCAATATTTATAAATCCGATATCCTACAACAAAAAGGGGATCGCGAATATTTTAAGGAGGCTTTGCAAATTAAGAAGGGGGAACACTATTTTTCCAATATCAATCTAAATGAGGAATACGGACTTGTCAGCGATCCGCCCACCCCTACCCTGCGTGTTGCCAGTGCAGTTTTCAATCAGGGCCAAAAAGTGGCTATTTTAATCATTAACGTTAGCCTTAGCCTGCTTTACGAAACATTGGATCAAATAGGCGGAATAGATGGCCATTGCTTTTTAATTGATCACGCAGGACAATACCTCTATTCTCCCGAGCGTTCGCAGCAGTTTGGATTACAAACAAAACAATACCAAAACTTTTACGAGGATTATAGTATAAATAAAGACACCTCCCCGATTCTTAAAGAAGGATTTACTCAATTGAAGAAAACTCCCAATGACAGTTACTTATGCCATGTTAAGGAATTGACTTTTTTTGATGGAAAGAGAAAAATACTTCTCATATCCACTATGGAAAAGAAAATTTTACTGAAAAATGCCCTTGCCGTAAAATCAAAAAGCTTACAATCCTTACTTTGGGTTTGCCTATTCTCTTTTCTCCTGTCATTGTTGTTCACCAATCTGTTTTCTAAAAAAATTACCAAGATTACCAAGGCCATTAGCAATTACGACCAAGGAATTCCAGATAATACCAACCTAGATACCAACAGAAAGGATGAAATAGGGGTTCTTGCCAACACCTTTTCTAAAATGAAGGTAAAAATTGACCAAAATGTAAAGGAATTGAACATCGCTTTGGAAAAGGAATATGAAGCTAGGAATCAACGGGATGAATTTCTACAAAATATGAGTCATGAAATGCGCACGCCCTTGAATGCAATTTTAGGCCTTACCAAATTGCTTTATAAAAACGCTTCAAAACCACAACTACCAATCATCAATGCCTTGGAAAGAAGCTCATCCAATCTGGCTGGCTTGGTCTACGACGTCTTGGACCACCAAAAATTAATAGAGGGAAAACTTCAAATACTCTTGGAACCTACCAATATTGCTGAGCTACTTAAGGACATTCATGCAACCTACCTGTATGAAGCGGTGCAAAAGGGCCTAACCTTTACCTTATCTATAGACAATAAGCTGGAATCCCGTCTATATCACACCGACGCCTTAAGGCTAACACAAATTGTGACAAACCTTGTGATCAACGCCATTAAATATACCAAGGAAGGCCAAATAGAACTGCAAGCCTCAATAAATAACACAGCACCTCCACTATTGGAGATTAGGGTAAAGGATACCGGAGTAGGTGTTTTGCCAAAGAACCTCAACAAGATAAATGATCGTTTTTTCATGGAGAAGAACGACCTGTCCGGAAGGTATGGCAGTTACGGCCTAGGCCTCTCTATTGTTAAGCAGCTTACCACCCTTTTTGGGGGTACTTTAAGGGCCAGTTCCCAAAAAGACGCTGGGTCCGAATTTATTGTAAGCCTTCCCCTTTTACCCATACCAAACTCCGCTGCCACAGAAACACCCCCACCATTGGCTCCTTCTTTTCCAACATTTGGCCAAGCATACAAGGTACTTCATATAGAGGATGATGCATCGACCTCCGAATTAATAAAGCACTTGCTGAACTCCAGCAATGTTTCTCTGCTACAGACCAATTCTTTGGATGAGGCGCTCGCCATGATCAATTCCCATTCCCCGAAATTAATCATCAGCGATCTGATGCTGGATAATCAAAAGATCCATTCTACACTACAGCAATGGATAACGACCAAAATAATTAACTGTCCACTCATGATCGTTTCTGCGCTGGAACCATTGGAAAACCACGTCCTAGGTAATTTATACTTTCAAAAACCTTTTGATATCTGCTACTTTAAAGATGCTGTTTATAAAATATTGGGCAGCAATGAATTTCAGTGCCCCGATTTTCAAAATATTTATAGCAGCTATGACCATGATCCCACTAAAATTGTCAAAGTGCTTAAACTACTCGAGGAAGAATTTACCACCTATTCCAAGCGGATAGATCTGGTAAACAACAATAAAAAACAAGAACAGTGGGAAGCAATATTGCATAAGCTAATAGCCCATATAAACAACCTAAGCTTAACCAGCCTTAAGGACATGCTTCCAGAAAAGGTAAGCGATTTAGAAAATGGGGATCTTGACAAGATACGCAATACCATTTCCTATTACTTGTGTTGTTTTAGAGTAGAACAATATCTTAATTCAAAAGATCTATCTTCTTGAGCAATTCTGGAGCATAACGTTGACTAACAGGAACATGGTCCTTATTAATTTCCACAGCCCCGTTATGAATAACGTCTATCATATTAAGGTTTATAATAAAAGAGCGATGTACGCGCTGAAAAAAATCAGGAAGTTTAGGTTCCAAATCTTTTAGCGCCATTAAAGTCAATATTTTCTTGTTTTTAAAGACGATGGATATATAATTGGCTTCAGACTTAAAATAGGCTACTTCGTCCAAGCTTATTTTAACCAACTTCCCACCCTCCTTTATAAACAATCGGGCCTCTTTTTCCGGTTCTTGCTGATTAGAAGAAATAAAATTCTTTGCCTTTAAAAAGCCTTTCATAAACCGTGGAAAATTGATGGGCTTTACCAGATAGTCTACAATTTGCGGATAGTTATAGGAATCCAGAGCAAACTCTTTGTTGGAGGTAACCATTATGACCGCCGACTTGGGATTAAGGTCTAAAATATCCCTACCCGTAATATCCGGTAAATTAAAGTCCAAAAAAATTAGATCGAAAGAGGAATTGTTAATAAGGTTAATGGATTCAAATCCGGACACCGTGGTGGTTACGCTATTAATTTCGTCAACCTTACTACAAAAGTGCTCCAGCAAATCACAAATCAACGGATCATCATCAACAATTAAACAGTTCATTCCTTTATACAATAAATAACCTTTTTCATAAAGCAATATAAGCATTTCGTATAAAAACTAAATTTTGCCCAAACTAAAATTCTACTATTGTAGATAATAAAACCAACCAATTATGTTTCCTAAAAAACGTTTACTACCTCTACTAACTGTTTTATTTTTTGGATTGATGGGCTGTAAAGACCAGTCCAAGAAGTCTATAACCATGGCAAACAATACCATGGCCACAACCGATGAGCCCCGGGGAACGGACAATTTGGCTTACCAATGGGCCTATATGGCATTGGAAGCAACAGCATTGGATACCGATCGTTTTAAGCCCAGACCAACAGTCACCTCCAGGTATTTGGGATTAATATGTACGGCCATGTTTGATGCATGGACACGATTTGACGACAAGGCACAACCCCTATACCTGAAAGATGTAGAACGTCTGCCCTCAGGCAAAAGAACCTTAAAGAATAAGGAAATTGCGGTAAGTTATGCGGCTTACAGGGCTTTAAAGGAATATTATTATTCCGATAGCACTTTGTTCAAAGAGAAAATGGTTGCCTTGGGCCTTGACCCTAACAACCAGTCCAAAGACCCTAGCACCCCAGAGGGAGTAGGAAACCTTGCTGCAACCATGGTAATAGAAGCCCGAAAAAATGACGGCTCTAACCAATATGGTGAAGTAGAGGGTTCCAATGGGCAACCCTACTTTGACTATACCAATTACAAACCTGTAAATGATATAGACAAAAATATTGACCTCAACAGGTGGCAACCAAAATATTTTATTGATGAAGATGGCAACAAATATAATCCAGGCTGCCTTACCCCATATTGGCAGGAGGTAACACCTTTATTATTGGAAACGGCCGATCAGTTTAGACCAGGACCGCCCCCAATGGTAGGTTCTGAACAATTGGCCCAAGAAGTTAAGGAGGTTATTGACCTACAGGCCAATTTAACTCCAGAAAACAAGGCCTTGGTAGAATTTATGCGGGATGGACCAAAATCAGTACAACA
Source organism: uncultured Arenibacter sp. (assembly GCA_963972175.1). GTDB lineage: Bacteria > Bacteroidota > Bacteroidia > Flavobacteriales > Flavobacteriaceae > Arenibacter. The sequence goes on along the minus strand of CAXAVP010000277.1, from coordinate 904 downwards.
GGCTGGGCATTGGTTAAAATTTGCCCAGGACGTATCTGCACGTGACAACAATACCTTGGACCAAGATGTAAAAATGTATTTCTTGGTAGAATCTGTAGCTATGGATGCTTTTATTTCCTGCTGGGATTCCAAGATGTATTATGATTATACCCGACCCTATGCCTTGGTACACGATTACTACCAGGATCAGGTAATTAAGGCCTGGGGAGGTCCGGATAAGGGCATGGTTGAAATGAAAGGAAAGGATTGGAGGCCCTATTCCCCAGATGCTTTTCTTTGTCCGCCTTTTCCTAGTTACGTTTCTGGCCATAGCACTATAAGCGGGGGCTGTGCCGAAGCTTTGCGCTTATTTACCGGAGACGACCATTTTGGTGTAGAGGTAGAACTGGTTCCCGGAGCGCTTACCGAACCAAATAATCTAGACGACCCGGTTATTATTAAATTTCCAACTTTTACGGAAACAGCTGAAATGGCCGGAATATCCCGGGTTATGGGCGGATATCATATTCAGGCAGACAATGTTGCCGGACTGGAATTAGGCCGACAGGTAGCACGTCACCACTATAAGAAATACTTGGAACTTATAGGTGAAAATGATAAAGGATCCACCACGGTACACTAGAAATATCCAATCGCTATTGATATGGAGGCCCACTATCAATTTTAAAAAATTATATCATCACAAAAACTAGCAAATGGTACGTTTAGCCCAAAATGGCAGGATACTAAGTATAAGTATCGGTATAGTTTACCTTTGGTTTGGTTTACTAAAATTTTTCCCTGGATTGAGTCCGGCCGATATGCTGGCCAAACAAACCATTTCATTGTTGACCTTTGATATAATTCCTCAACATGTTGGATTATTACTGTTGGCTATACTGGAAGTTAGCATTGGACTGTGTTT
>CAXAVP010000276.1:0-5870 GCA_963972175.1 uncultured Arenibacter sp. | reverse complement strand
ATTGGTCTTCCAAACGACATTGCTTTTCATACCATTAAGATAAGAAAATCAATATCTTTTTTAAAATCCTAGACAAAAAAAGAGACTGCCTTTTTAGACAGCCTCCATTGATACTTATTTAAACATAGCAGCTTATCCTGCCAAGTCCATCATTTTTCCATTTTTCAGTTTACCCAATACGGTAACATCCTTACTTTTTTTATATTCTTCCAATGCCATTAGCATTTGCTCTTCCGTATCCCTTCTAATTTTAATGCCTCCTGTTTTCTGATTTCTATTTCGAACTTCAATATAATATCCATCCTTAAGCTCCGTTGGTTTTGTCGCCGGCCTACCCATATGTACTAATTATTTTAGTGTTAATTTATTTAAGTTATGGTTTCATATTCAATACTCATTCTACTATAAGTAAGAACACAATACCTTAATCTGCCATATTATGATTTATTTATTTATAAACCTAAAAAAACCTTTGTTTTTAACAAAAACTTAGGAGCGGAAGCACTTTTTGATTAAAATGATATATTTTTTTAAAAAAAAGGTATTATAAATTTTTAGTCGACACCCAATGAATTGTTAGCCTTATTTATTAGCCCTACAAAAAAGTAAAGGCCAATAAAAGATTTTCTTTTATTGGCCTTTACACCAAAGTTTGGCAAATAAAATGTTTATTCGAATTATTTACTGTGAGGGTGCTCTTTCAACAATTCGGCCGGGGAATAAAACCCTTCTTTATCCTTGATCTTCTCCTGCACTTCCTTCACCTTATCTGCAGTAATTACAGAGGCTTTATTGCCAAATGTATTTCTAACATAGGTCAAGACGGCAGCCATTTCCTCGGCATTTAGCAATTTACCAAAGGGGGTCATTGGTACCTGTCCAGGATATTTCTTACCGTTAACTTCTATGGGACCCATTAGGCCATTGGTAGTTAACTTTATTAGTCGCTCCTCACTACCGGTTACCCATTTAGATCCTGCCAGCGGTGGAAAACCTGATGCATCCAAACCTTGACCGTCAGATTGGTGACAGGTGACACAATATCCGTCTCTCATATACACTTCCCTTCCAGCAACCAATAGCTCTAAATCCCTTCCTTTTAGGTCGGTTTTGATCACCTCTTTAGGCTCTTCTCCCATCTTATGTCCATTTAAATGTGCGAGTGCCGCTTTATACGGTTTTTCCATCCACTTGTCCAAGCCTTTTTTACCGGCCTCGGTGATAATTGGAATCCCTACATCCTTACCTAACCAAGATGCTGCTACCAATGCCTGTAGGCGTACCCTGGAATTATCGTCCTTGGCAGCTTGCATAAGGAGTTCTGCCTGGTTTGGAATTTGGTGTCCGGCATAGCGAAGCACACCTACAGCAGCCGCTCTGGCTCGGAAATCCTCAGCATTTAGCATTTTTTCCAAAAGGTCTTGGTCTACCTGGTTCAAGCCCCAAGTTACCCATAAGGCTTCCAAGAGATGATGCTCATACTTAGGATTACTCTTATCCAGGTCCGCTACCCAAGTTTTAAGTTTGGACAAGACCTCGGATGCATCCCTGGCCCGTAGTTCCCTTTTTGTACGGTATCTGCTACGGTATTCCGGAAGCTTCAGGTTGTCCAATAGTTCCTCTATGGAAGCATCAACAATTTTGGCAGGCTCTACCAGCGGTCGTGATGGGTAGGTAATTCTATATACCCTACCGTGCGCATGATCACGTAATGGGTCACGGGCATTGTGCTGCATATGGCCTATAAGAACATTGTGCCAATCTATAACATATAAAGATCCATCAGGTGCAAATTCCAAATCCACTGGACGGAAATTTTTATCCGTTGCAGAAATTAAATCCTCTTGATGCTTACTCACATAACCGGCTGTTTGCGGGTCATCTACCATTGAATGTGCTTTTATCCCCAGGAAACCAATAGTGTTGGCAATCAACATATTGCCCTGTGCCGCATCAGGAAAATGTCTACTCGATACAAATTCCAAGCCTGAAGTAGGTCGCACCAAGTGATCCTTTTCTATAAGGTTTTCCGGTAACGGAGAGCTTACACCGTAGCGTGGCAAAATTGTTCCCGGCATCATCCAAGTAGCAGACGGACCAGAGGTGTGTTCAAAGAAGGGCTGTCCCCAATCGTCAAAGGCAATACCCCATGGATTTGGAATAGGCAATTGTGCCGTGCGCTCCAAATGATGTCTTTGTGGACTGTACCTATAGAAACCTCCGTTGGTTCCCCTAACCGTTCCATATGCGGTTTCCACATTGGTATGAAGGAACACCCTTTCTCCCATATAAATGGCTCCGGACGGATCTGTTGTAAAAGCACTGATGGCATGATGGGTATCATGATCATCAAATCCACTTAAAATAATATCCTTTGCATCGGCCTTGTCATCCCCGTCGGTATCTTTTAACAATATTAGATTGGTACCTTGGGAAACATATACTCCCTCAGGAGCAAATTCAAAACCAATAGTTAGGTGAAGTCCGTCTGCAAAAACAGTTTGCTTATCGGCCTTACCATCATTGTCCGTGTCTTCCAGTATCAATAACTTATCATTGGGCTTACTATCCCCAGGTCTGTAATGCGGATAGCTTGGCATTACTCCAACCCACAATCTTCCCTTGTTGTCAAAGGAAATTTGTACTGGATTGGCAAGGTCTGGAAAATCCTCTTCCGAAGCAAAAAGTTCTATTTTATAACCAGGTGCTGTTGTTATTTTATCCAAGGCATCTTGTCCATACAAATACTCGGGCGTACCATTCTTTTTACTGGGTTGATAATTGGTCTCAACAGGAGGAAGTTTTCTGGTCTTGGCATCACTAGCGGCCAAATCCATCTTTTCGCCCTTCACAGCTTTCCAAATGGCAGTATCCCTGATAGCCGTCATCTGGCGTATTTTTTCAATCTCATACGGATAGTTGTCCGGACCATATGGATCATAACGTCTTCCATATGCATGCACCCCATTGGGAATTTTAATATCGTTATGCCAAAACCAGTTTTTTTCGTTTACGGCATCCAATACCAATTCACGGTTCTCCTCGGCCTTGGTTTTCTTCTCGCCAAAAATTTCATTGGCCAACAACTTGGCAAACTTCTTATATCCAAAATCGTTTAACTGAAAACCGTCCTGCGTTAAACTATTGGTCTCGGTTCCATACCATTGTTTTGTTGGCTCAAAGGCATCCACAAAGAGTACGCCTTCTTCCATTGCCACCTGCTCCATTGCCTCTGAGTACAAGGCAAGGTTCCCATTTTCCTTTTTCCCATCAGGTAGGTCCATCTTATCGGACAGGTCCTCAAAGGCAATAGGTGATACAACTGCCAATTGAGGCGGGGTAGATCCGTTATACTTTTGTTTTAAGGTATGCTTTATAAAAGCACGAAGTTCTTCTTTGTATTTATCAAGACCTTCCGATCCTTGAAAGGATTCACTATACCCAAAAAAGGCAATTATAATATCGGCCTCTAGCCTTGTCAACCATTCGTCCTCTGTTTCAAAATGACCTTTACTACCTGATTGTTGAGCGAGTTCAGTTTGAAACAATTCCGCACCGGGAAAGGCCCATGGCGAAACTCTGGAAGAATGTGGCCTAAAGCCTGGTGTATTGCCCCCATCGGCCATATTTCGTATGTACAAGGAGTCATTGGGGTAACGCAATTGCATTTCGGTCTCAAAATGGCCAAAATTCATCATTCGGGATCCAAGGTTGTTACCAATCAATACAATATGTGAATTGCTTTCAATTTTTAAGGTGTTATCCTCCTGTTTACTACAGCTGTAGAGGCCAAGACCTAGGAAAAGAATAAGGAAAGCCTTTCCCACAGTTACTTTTTTAAAGATGTTCTTCATTTTATAATACAATTAATTGATTTTAACGTGAATACCCTGATCCACTGATTGTTCGCAAGCTTCTATGATTCGTTGGCAAGTTATGGCATCCTCCAAACTGGAAAGCGGTTTCCCATTGTTCCTCAATACCTCGTCTATGAAGTGCGTTGCCGTATTTTTTATGGATTCCGGATAACATTGATAGGTTTGTGAATGTGGTCCATTTTGCTCATTTATGACCCAATCGCGATAACTGTATCGCGTGCTGCCCTTGGTTCCTATCACTTTAATAATACAAGTCCAAGGATCACCGGCATGATCATCATTGGCAAAACTGGCAGACAAATGGCTAAGCGTTCCATTTTCCATTTGAATATTGGCCATGGCCACATTTTCCTGGGGAGCTATAGTTGTATCCACGGTATATTTTAAACAGGAAACTGTTTTGGGCTGTCCTGCCAAATACAACATGGTATAACTATGGTGGGTCAATATTTGGCGAATTACGCCTGGATAGCGCGCCCTTACTTCGTCTGCATGATGAATATTATACATCATATAGAACTGGGATATATCACCCAATTTACCACTTTCTATCATGGCCTTGGCCCTTTTAATGCCAGATTCGTAGATATAATTATGCACGGGCATACATTGTACACCTGCCTCTTCTACTGCCTTTTGCATTTGTTCCAATTCGGCAATACTGGAAGCTGCAGGTTTTTCCACCAAAATATGCTTTCCCGCTTTGGCGGCCCTTATGGTATAGTCACAATGGGTCTCCATATTTGTCAATATAAAAACCGCGTCTATTGCTGGATCTTCAAATAATTCGTCCTCTGTCTTATAGGTCTTACACCCAAACTTGGCCGCTTTGGCCACAGCTTTTTGGTAGGTTCTGTTCCACAGTCCAACCAATTGGGCTCCTGGCAAACTGTTTATGGCTTCTGCATGCAAATTAGCGATATCCCCTGCCCCAATAAATCCTATTCCTATCGTTTTCATTAATTCTCTATTGAGTAATCCAATATTCCTTTCTGCGCCATATTTTTAAATTCCTGCAGTGATTTGCGAACACCCTCACCAATATCCGTTAAGGGCAAATTTTTAAAAGTAGCATCTATCTTATCATGCTCCAAATCGGACACAAATAAATTTGGTGGGGCGTCCTGTACAATTGATAGTTGGGCATACTCTCCCATCTCCAAAGCCTCTGATTGCTCTTGTGCAATCTCTAAAAAATCTTGGATAGGAATAGTTCTTCCTTTAATATTAAAGGCTCCAAAACCTTTATAGTCCTGCAAGGCACATTCTGCAAAGTGGGCTCCCACATCCTCTACAAAATGATAGTTCTCCCTACCTTGGTAGGGCATCTTAAAAGGAACCACCTTACCCGATACCGCACCCATGGCTATAGCTTTTAGGGCGTTGGTAGGTGCTGATGTTTTACCTTTGTCCCTCCCCTTACCGTAGGTAGTGTTTATCCTAAGACAAACGGTAGGCACCTTGGTGTTATCATGGAATAGACGGGCCAAATGCTCCCCTGCCAATTTCCAGATTCCATAATGATTTGGCGGAGCCAACTGGGCGTCCTCGCTGATGGTTGCTTGTGGGTACATGGCTCGCATACCGTAAACGGCTGCGGAACTTGCGAAAACAAATCGCTTGAGGTTGGTCAGTTTTTCGGCTGCATCAAATAAGGCCATGGTCCCCCCGGTATTAATTTCCATTCCCCGTATATGATACTTGGAACAGTCTGGACTTTGATAGGCCCCTAAATGTATGATATGGGTTGGGTCTACCTTTAGTAAGGTCTCCTCCATAGCATCATAATTGGCAACGTCCAAAGTGACAAACTCCAGTCTGGAATCCAGATCTTCCCCCAACCATAATTTTAAGGGATCAGCATTATTGGATCGTGAAGCGATGACAATTTTCCCCACCTCCTTTGATTGAAGTAATTTGTAAATAGTTACCGACCCTATACAACCTGTACCTCCCGTAATAAATATTGTGTGCATGTTAGTATGCTTGTTT
>CAXAVP010000275.1:0-5870 GCA_963972175.1 uncultured Arenibacter sp. | reverse complement strand
ATCTATCAAATGCGTTTTCAACTTTAACAATCCTGCTTCGAAAACCGTGAACAAACCTGTTGGACCTGCTCCAATTATAAGTATATCTGTCTTTATCATACTACTTTGATTAATTCCTAATTTATATTAAACCCTTCACCAAGGCTGTTTTCTTATTATGCTGAGGCAAATTTAGCCTGCACTTTGTTTATTTATGGTCTCTGTAAACTGCAATAGTTGCGCCCTGTGTTCTACCACCTCCCCTATAATTATTATCGCCGGGTTGCTCAATTGCTTTTGCGCAACTATTCCCTCTATGGTCCCTATGGTTCCAACACCTATTTTCTCGTTCTTGCGCGTACCGTTCTGAATAATGGCAACGGGCTTTTTTGATTTCCCTTCATTTTTGAACAAGGCTACTATCTCGCCCAATTTCCCCATTCCCATTAAGATTACAATGGTAGCGTTGGACTTGGCGGCCAAGGCCACATCTGAAGATAGCTCATGGTTTTTGGTGGTACCGGTAATGACCCAAAAACTTTCGGCAGCTCCTCTTTTGGTTACTGGAATTTGCTGGGAGGCCGGTACGGCTACCGAAGATGATATTCCCGGAACCATGGCCACTTTTAGACCTTTGCTTGCCGCGTATTCCATTTCCTCGGCTCCCCTTCCAAATACAAAAGGGTCTCCGCCCTTTAGCCTTACAACATGCGCATTTTGCCTTGCCCTATTTACAATAAGCTCATTTATTTGCTCCTGTTGATAGACATAACACCCTTTTCTTTTGCCTACAAATATTAGTTCGGCCTGGGGTGCATAATCCAATAATGAGGGATCCACCAAGGCATCGTACAATACCACATCCGCAGCCTTAAGGGCCTTTATAGCCTTCAAGGTGATCAATTCCACATCACCGGGTCCGGCGCCCACAACAGTCAATTGGCCGCGGCCTTCCCTAGGAGAACCTAAACCACCTTCCGCTGTGATGGAAGTATTGCGTGTATTGTCAATGTCTTTTATCATGCTATTATATCGAAGTCAATTCTGCCGCCCTATACGCTTCTACCTTATTCAAAAACGCTTCAGCGTCCTGCAAATATGATTTTGCAAAGGACTCAGATGGTTCGTTCCTATTTAATTGAAGTGCCATTTCCTCAAAACTCTTATCCAACTCAAACTTGCCCGTTTCCACAAAAAACTTATCAAAATCCTTAATAATACCTATATGGGTATTGACCTTGGTTTTTTCCGCTGTTAACAATGCCTTGGCAGTATTCACCATGGAAGAATAGGAATGGTAGATACTAGCTGCCAATTTATTATCTTCCAGATTTAGTTTTGCCGTTGCAATTTTTTCCTCACTATCAAACAACAAGGTGGCTATTAAATCAATGACCACACCGGCACACTCCCCTACACCAATAGCTTTTTCATATTTCTCCGTATTTCCCCAATCAACAAAATCGGAGGCCGTTAAATTATCCACATCGGATAAAGGCTTTAGAAAATCATAAAAATACATTTGACCTTTTTCTTCATAGTACTGTACAAAAGGCACTCCCTTTCCATTGGCATCATAGTCGTTCAATATAGCCCTTAATGCCTGTGGCCCACGTTTACTAGGTATCTTAACCACTTTATCGGCAAAACGGCCATTGCCATCCCCTAAATTACCTCCACCCAACAATACTTGAAGCGCAGGAGCTACCAATTTATCCTTTGTTCTAACAGACATTCCCTGAAAACCAATATTGGCCATATTGTGCTGACCACAGGCATTCATACAACCACTAATCTTAATAACCACATCTGGATTATCAATATAATGTGGATATTCGGCCTGTATAACCTTCTCCAGCTCCTCTGCAATCCCAGTACTACTGGCAATACCCAAATTACAGGTATCCGTTCCAGGACATGCCGTGATATCCAAGGCTGTATTATACCCAATTTCAGTAAAGCCCAATTTTTCCAATTCCTGATAAAAGAAAGGTAGCAATGATTCCTTCACATACGGAATCAAAATATTCTGACGCAGGGTCAATCTAACTTCACCTGCCGCATATTTTTCAACAAGATCGGCCAACTGCCTGGCTTTATCTATATAAAAATCACCCAATATAACCTTGACGCCTACAGCAAAATATCCCGACTGTTTTTGTGGCACCAGGTTTGTCGCTTTCCATTTGTCAAAAGCCTGCTGATCCTTAATTGTTACCTCAGGCGCTTCATTTTCTGAAATTGAAACTTTTGGATAGGCCTCCGCATCAATCGCATAACTTTTGAACGGTATGGCCAATTGCTCCTCTTCCAACAACTGCTTAAATCCGTCCAGACCAATATCCTTGATCAAAAATTTCATTCTAGCCTTTGCCCTACTTTTTCGCTCCCCGTAACGATCAAAAACACGTACCACACCTTCCATTAACGGAATAATCTTATCTGAAGGAAGAAAGGAGTAAAGTACATCGGCATGCCTAGGTTGGGAACCCAATCCGCCACCCAACAACACCTTAAAGCCCGGCACACCATTTTCCTCCTTGGCAATAAATCCAAGGTCGTGCATGTACGAAAGCCCGGTATCCTGATCCGAAGCCGAAAAGGAAACCTTAAATTTCCTTCCCATTTCCTGACTGATAGGATTTCTTAAAAAGTATTGAAAAAGAGCGTGGGCATAGGGAGAAACATCAAAGGGCTCGTTTACATCTATCCCGGCGGTTTCACTGGCCGTTACATTACGTACCGTATTTCCACAAGCCTCCCTAATAGTAATATCATCCTGCTCTAACTGCGCCCACAATTCTGGGGTACGGTTAATATCTACATAGTGTATTTGTATATCCTGACGGGTAGTGATATGAAGACGCCCCGTAGAATATTCTTCGGAAACATCACAAATTCTTCTCAGTTGCTGAGCACTAACTTTCCCATAAGGCAACTTAATTCGGATCATTTGGACCCCAGGTTGCCTCTGGCCATATATACCTCTGGCCAATCGTAGACTACGAAATTTTTCCTCGTCCAAACTACCCCCTTGAAATTCACGGATCTTAGCCTCTAAGGCTATTATATCCTGTTCTACAACCGGGTTTTCCACTTCTGATCTGAAAGTGCGCATGCTTCTTTTATTTTTTATTCAATATAATTTTTAAACTCTCTAAACTCATTATCCCATAGGAATAATAGGTTATTTTGACAACGATTCCAATCCCTTACAGAATTGGAGATCGGAAAATTAGTTTATAAAACCAACTCCTGCCGTTGTATTGGTTTGGTTATCAATTAAGATAAATGAACCATTGGTCCTATGATTTTTAAAGGAATCATAAAAAATAGGCTTGTTCAACCTAAAGGTAACCTGGGCAATATCGTTCATACCCAAAGCGCTAATTTCCGTATCAATTCCGGAATAGTCCGGATTGATCTTATGGTGAATATTCTCTACTTTGGCCAATACTTTATTTACCCCGTGCTGCACCACATATTTACCGCCAACCGTCAATTTTTGTGAATCCATCCATGAAACGGTAGCCGTAAATTGCTTGTCTATAGTAGGTAGGTCACCAACCTTCACCAACATATCTCCCCTACTTACATTGATCTCATCTTCCAGGGTAATGGTTACAGAGGAACGTCTAGTTGCCTTCTTGTATTTCTTATCGTAAAAATAGATCTCTTTAATCTTGGATTTGGTCATTGATGGCAATACCACTACCTCATCTCCAACACTTAACTCCCCACCGTAAACTTTCCCGGCAAATCCTCTAAAGTCATGAAACTCTTCAGTCTTTGGGCGAATTACATATTGTACCGGAAACCTTGGTGTTCCCACATTAAAGATATCCTTCCTGTCCAATTCCTCAAAATGTTCCAAAAGGGTCTGCCCTTTATACCAAGGTGTATTCTCTGACCTGTTCACCACATTGTCACCTTTTAGTGCACTAACAGGAATAAAGGTTATTTTTTGGTCTTGATAATCACGTTTACTCATCAATTCCTCAAAATCGGCCTTAATTTCATTGTATCTTTCTTCCGAAAAATCAACCAAGTCCATCTTATTGATAGCAACGATCACATCCTTTATACGCAACAAATTATTAATAAAGAAATGCCTGTTGGTCTGTTCTATAACTCCCTTTCTGGCATCTATCAATATTATGGCTGCCTGGGATGTAGAAGCACCGGTAACCATGTTACGCGTATATTCTACATGCCCGGGGGTATCGGCAATAATATAACTTTTGTTGGGGGTAGAGAAATATATGTGTGCCACATCTATGGTAATCCCCTGTTCCCTTTCTGCTACCAATCCATCTGTGGCCAAAGAAAAATCCAGGTAATCATACCCTTTTTGCTTACTTGTCTTCTCTATAGCCTCCAACTTATCGTCGGTAAGCGATTTGGTATCATACAGCAATCTTCCGATCAAGGTACTTTTCCCGTCATCTACACTTCCTGCTGTTGCTATTTTTAGTACTTCCATTTCTTTTGTGTTTTGTAATTGCCCCCTTTTTACAGGTAATTCTTGGTTTGCCAATTATTATTGGGCATCGTCTTAAAAGTATCCTTGTTGTTTTCTTTTCTCCATTGCTGCCTCGGAACGCTTATCATCTATACGCGCCCCTCTTTCCGATATTTTGGACTCCCTGATCTCGCCCACCACTTTTTCTATGGTGTCCGCATTGGAGAATACCGCAGAGGTACAGCTCATATCCCCCACCGTTCTAAAGCGTACCATTCTCTCTTCCACTTTTTCATCCTCGGCGCGGAAAACCACATCATCTTCGGCAGACCATATAAACCCATCCCTTAGGAATACTTTGCGCTTATGGGCAAAATAGATTGAAGGTATTTCTATCTGTTCTTTTTGTATATAACTCCACACATCCAATTCGGTCCAGTTGCTAATAGGAAAAACCCTTACGTTCTGACCCAATTCTATCTGACCGTTCAACATATCAAACAATTCGGGACGTTGACTTTTTTCATCCCACTGCCCAAAATCATCACGTACAGAAAAAATTCGTTCCTTGGCACGCGCCTTTTCCTCATCCCTTCTGGCTCCTCCTATACAGGCATCAAACTTAAACTCCTCAATAGCATCCAGCAAAGTAGTGGTCTGTAACATATTCCTACTGGAGTACTTACCCGTCTCCTCTATTACCTTACCTTGGTCTATGGAGTCCTGCACATTTCTCACAATAAGCTCTACCCCCAATTCCTTTACCAACTTATCCCTAAAAGCAATGGTCTCTGGAAAGTTATGCCCAGTATCAATATGCATTAAAGGGAAAGGAATTTTCGCTGGAAAAAAGGCCTTTTGGGCCAATCTCACCAGGGTAATGGAGTCCTTACCCCCAGAAAAAAGCAATACAGGTCTTTCAAACTGTGCCGCCACTTCCCGTAAAATATAAATAGCCTCGTTTTCCAGGGCATTATTGTTCAATACCTCCAACTCCTTCGATTCGTTCACCTTTGTCAATGTTTCCAATTCTGATTCTATTGTGCTCAAAATAATTTCGTATTTATTGAAAGGCCTCCCTAAGAAGTACGCTCCAATTGTTAATATTTTTTCTTAGGTATGCAATCCACATTCCCGGTTTTCCAAAACCTTGGTAGGATCAAAATACTTATGCTCATTGGGCAAGCTTCTTTCCTCAAGATATACATCCAACTCACTATCCCTATAATGATAAAACGGACTCACTTTTAGCACACCGTCCTTACTTAGACTTAAAACATCCAAGCTATCCCTCAAGGCTGTCTGCCCCTTGCGCAAATTAGTAAACCATACATCTGGCCTATGCTCTTCCATAGCTCTCTTAAAGGGCTCCAATTTTACCTGCTCGGTAAACAGCTGATGCTTGGGATCCTCTATTCCTGGAATTCCC
>CAXAVP010000274.1:0-5895 GCA_963972175.1 uncultured Arenibacter sp. | reverse complement strand
GGCTACATTTGGAGCCAATCAGCGTTATCTGAACAGGCAGGAAGAACATGCCTCAACCACTCAGCTTATTGTCCCCGAGGTGTTCACGCTCCAGAACTCCGTTGATCAGGTAACACCAAGAAGTTACAAGTATAGTCAAGGTGTCTACAGTGCCTATGCGGTAGCGGATTTCTCGTATAGAAACCAAGTGTTTTTTGGAATGACGGGCAGGGTGGACAAATCCTCCACACTGCCAGAGGCGAATGACACCTTTTTCTATCCATCCGTATATTCCAGTATAGTGCTAAGTGATATGGTGAAATTTCCCAAGGCTATCAGCTACCTAAAGTTAAGAACGGCGTATGCACAAGTTGGAGGGGATCTCGGTATTTATGAGGCAACCAATTCTTATGGGACAGGGAGATTTAGAAACTTGCCCACTGCCAATTTTCCGGGGACATTGGAGAATCCAAATTTAAGGCCATCATTCACCAACTCTTTTGAATATGGTTTTGAGATGAAATTTTTGGACAACCGTTTGGGAATCGATTTTTCCTACTACGAAAATCAGAACGGCCCACAGATCTTTACCCAACCATTTTCAAATGCCTCGGCTTATAATGGTGTATTACTCAATGGTAGGACCACGGAGAGAAGGGGGATGGATTTTTCCATAACGGCCATACCAATTAGAACAAGGGACTTTAATTGGTCCGCAATTATCAATTTCGATAAATCCAAAAATTACCTGACTTCCTTGCCTCCTTTGCCAGATGGGACGGTTCCTGAGTGGGAAGGTGATGCCGGTGCCAGCTTTAGGAACAAAGTGGGAACACCAATTGGGGATTATTATTATTATGTATGGCAACGGTCTCCGGACGGACAATTGATCATCTTTGAAAATGGCTTACCCAAAAGAACAGATTTCAAAGTAAATACGGGAAATACCCAGCCTGATTTTATAGCAAGTATAAATAATTCCATTTCCTATAAGAACGTTTCCATGAATTTTTTGTTTGATGGTAGGTTTGGAGGGGTAACCCAGGACGCCTATGAACGTGATTTATGGCGCGCTGGTGGTCACCCGGATGCCATACACCCGGAAAGGGAGTTGTCCAATATAGCTTATGTAAACGGTACCGATGCCAAAACCATGCAAATTGAGGGCGTACGAATCGTATCAGGTGAGGCAACCTACGATCCGAACGGGAATATAGTAACGGACACCAGGATCTTTGAGCCCAGCACCTATAAGGTGGATTACCAATCTTGGGCAAGTCGTTACAAGGCCGATTGGCCCAGTGTGATCAAGGATAAATCATTTATTAAGTTAAGGGAAGTAGTCCTTAGTTATGATTTTGGCAAAAAAGTACTGGATAAGACCTTTTTGGATTCTGCGTCCATCTCTGTGGTTGGTAGAAATCTATGGTACTGGACCAAGGACCATTACTATGGTGACCTGGATACATATAGTTTGGCACAAGGAGATACCGGATTGCAGTTGCCATCCCAGAGGTCTATAGGCTTTAACCTGAATGTTTCATTTTAATACAACTCATCATGATAAAAAATATAATTTTTAGAATAACGCTGATAGTATTCCTTTTGGGATCGGTAACAAGTTGTTTGGATTATGAGGATTTAAGGGAAAACCCCAACGAACCCAATTCCGTACCGCCAAGTTTAATTTTTACAACTTTGGCGCCCAGGGTAACAGGATCGTTTAGCGGTACCTACGAGAAAATGCAATACCATTTATGGATTGCGACCGATAATGTTTATGCCCCTAATTTTAATGATGACTTTGATGGGGACTTTGATTACTCCACCTTGCGTAATATTATTCAATTGACCAAGGAGGCGGAGGCTGCAGATGCACCTGCATACATTATAGTTGGTAAATTTTTAAAAGCTAGAATGTTCATTGAAATGACCAGGAGAATGGGAGACATTCCTTTGTCCGAAGCTGGTCTGGGAGCGGATAGGCCCCAACCTAAATACGATTCCCAAAAGTCGGTCTATATACAATGCTTGGATTGGTTGGATGAAGCCAATAGGGAGTTGGGAACGTTTATTGCTACTAATCCTGGAGTTAATATAGATGGAGATCCATATTACAATGGTGACTTGCGGCAATGGCAGAAATTGATAAATGCCTACACCTTGCGAATCTTGCTTTCGTTGAGTAAGAAAGAAAATGATCCAGATGTTGATGTCAAGGGGCGTTTTGCCGATATCGTAAATAATCCGGACATCTATCCATTGTTGACGGGCCTACATGACAACGCTCAATTGACCTATAGAAACGAAGATGGATTTAGACAACCCTATAATCCTGATCAGGCAGTTCGTAGGGATGCGGTTGTTTATGCCAGCACCTATATAGACCTTCTCAAGTCTAAAGAAGATCCAAGATTGATGCAGGTGGCCGATCCTACCCAAGATGCCTTGGATGCCAATCCAAGTGAAGCCGCAGTACGAGCTGATTATGATTCGTACGCCGGGGCGGATATTTCTGGCTCTGCAACAGAAAATTCCGCTAAGAAGTTGGATGGTGATTTTTCGTTTCCAAATTTCGAAAAATATTGGAATTATGTGGGTCAGCCGGGAATTTTTATGAGTTACTGGGAACAGGAACTCCACATTGCCGAGGGGGCGCATCGTGGCTGGGCCACCATAGATGCTAAGACCCATTACGATAATGGGGTGTCCGCTTCCATGCAGTTCTATAGCGTGGACGAAGCTGAAATTGCAACTTATTTGGGGGCAAAACAACCTTATATTACAGGAGCAGCTGGATTGACTAGGATCTTGGAGCAGAAGTATTTGGCATTTGCCGAAAATTCTGATCACGAATCATTCTTTACTACGCGTAGAACAGGGGTGCCGACCTATTTGTTCAGTAGTGAAAATAGTATTACCAAGTATCCTGTGCGTTGGACATATCCATCTTCCGAAGACTTGGACAATAAGGATAACTATAGAGCTGCACTCAGATCACAATTTGGTGCGGAAGTAGATGATCGGGATCAGGTTATGTGGTTGCTAAAAAATTAAAAACAGTTAAAACTTATTACAATGAAAAGTATATTAGAATATAAGAACCATAAAATTAAGGTGCTCTTGTGGCTGTTTTTAGGGTCCATATTTACCATAGGGTGTTCGGAGGACAATGGTGACGGCTGGGCGGATGAAAGGTATTTGGAAAACTTTGAATTCTACGTATATCATGTGAATCCTATAACGGGAGAAGAGTATACTGATGAAGAATTGGCCCAGTTGACCTATGATCCAACCGAGAAAGAATCCTATTCGGAGGGGCAGCCTATAGATTTGTCCATAGTGACTTCCAAAATGCCATCTGAAATTAAGGTGCTCTCAGGATGGGATTTGTCCGTACTGGAAACACTTACAACTTTTGAGCCCTTCGGCGAAAAATTTAAGTCCACTAGTTTTGTGGCTAGCCTGCAAGAGCTGGGTCTATTGGAAATAGGCGATAAAATGACCTTGAAGTTTGATATTCTTTATGTCGATGGTTCCATAGGAGCAGTGAATTTTGAGGTGAAAAAAGTGAAGTTCTTTGACCCAAATGCGGTAGTGGATACCTTTGTCTATTTAAGGAAAAGCACAGGTGAAACTACTCCCTTGGTTATTGAAGAAAAGGTATCTTCCCGTATTACTGATCCTGCATATGGTGCCATAGTGGAGTTTGATGGTATTGACGATCAAGTAGAAATATTGGATGTTCCCGAACTAGGGTTTAGACATAATAGTGATTACTCCATAGGTTTTTGGGTAAATACAACCTCTACCGATAGCGATCCGGTAATGATTGGGGATCAGGATTGGGGAAGTTCTTCCAACCCTGGGTTGACCATTGCCTTTAGGGGTGACAATTGGAGGGTAGCCACCTCTGACGGAATTACCAAGGCAGACACAAATTATGATGGGAGCTTTAACGATGGAGAGTGGCACTATATAGTGACTACTTTTGATCGGGATGGCAATATGACGCTTTATCAGGATGGCGCCTCGGTGGCATCTGCGAGCATGGCGGGAATTGGTGAAACAGCCAGTGGTAATCCGCTTCGTGTAGGTCAGGATGGAACTGGTTCCTATGGACAGTTTTTTCAAGGGAAAATTGGAGAAATTTCTATCTATGACTATGTTTTGTCCCCGCAGCAAGTAACAGCTGTTTCTGCCGTGAAAACAGGAGCGCAATTGTTAAAACAGGATGGAAATATACTTAACATTGCGGTGGCCGGTAGCGGTGGCGTCAACGCCAGTAGTGAGGAAGGAAAGTATGCTTTTGGTTTTGATGGCGTTGATGATTACGCTAGCCTAGAGGACAGTGAGCTTGCATTTAGGCATACCGAGGATTTTTCCATAGCTACTTGGGTCAAAACTTCAGCCAGCAATAGCGATCCCTCCATTATTGGTGATAAGGACTGGGGGAGCGGCGGTAACAAGGGCTTTATTTTTGCTTATTTAGGCGGTTCCTGGAAGTTGAATGCCGGGGATGGCAATGGTAATAGAATTGACGTAGACGGTGGTTCCATTGGTGACGGCGAATGGCATTTGCTTACTGTGACCTTTGACCGGGATGGCAACGCCACGGTCTATCAGGATGGGGAAGAGATAGGAAATGCCAATATGTCGGCCTTAGGGGACATGAATAGTAACCTGCCCATTCGCCTTGGCCAAGACGGTACCGCGAATTACGGGGATTGGTTTCAAGGGATGGTAGCCAACGCTATGGTTTTTGATTATGTATTAACCGCTGAAGAGGTGGAAACACTTTATACGGAATAAAAGTTGAGTTTTTTTGAGTTAGTTTTTTTCAACAAAGCCCGGTTCTTGAGAGTTGGACCGGGCTTATTAATTTAATTTTATGCTTACAGTTTATACTTATTGTCGTCCCAAGATTAGTGTATTTTTAGCTATAGGTTTTGCTATAACTTTATTAGGGGCTTGTGCTTCGGACGAAAAGGACAAAGTAGAAAGTGAGGTAGGGAATGGGAAGGAGCCAAAATTACTTATTATAGGGATCGATGGTTGTAGGCCAGATGGTATTAGTGCTGCCTATACCCCTAATTTGGACGATCTAATGGCCAATGGAACGTACTCCCTGGACGCGAGAAATACTGGGATAACATCTAGTGGACCCGGATGGTCATCTATGTTAACTGGAGTTTGGCAGGACAAACATAAGGTGGTGGACAAATCTTTCTCGGGATCCAATTTTACAAGATACCCACACTTTTTTAAAAGGATTGAGGAAAGTGATCCTGAAAAACGTACGGTATCGGTAACTCAGTGGCATCCAATTAATGATCAAATTGCCAAGGGATTTGTTGATGTTGCCAGAAATACCGAAGATTTAAGTGAAGATGTTAAAAATAAGGCGGTAGCGGAACTTGGTGTTCAGAGCCTAACAGCTCTGTTTGTTCATTTTGACGATGTAGACCATGCAGGGCATGGATCGGGTTTTGACCCTGAAAACCCTAAATATTTACAGGCTATTGAGACTGTTGATAAGGCTATTGGAGAGGTAATCCAGGCAATGAAGTCGCGATCTAATTATGAAAACGAAGATTGGGCTATATTGGTAAGTACGGATCATGGGGGCATTGGAACAAGCCATGGCGGGGACACAGATGAAGAGCGTACGATCTTTATGATTGTTAGTGGGGATAATATCCCCCATAAGGAAATTTCCAAAACAACCACAGAGGTAACGGTTCCTCCGGCCAACAATTGCTTAAATAGTGATACGGAACTCTATTTTGAATCCAATGGTTTAGTTTCGGTACCTCATAATGCGGCATATAGTTTTGGCACTGCCCAAGATTTTTCCATTGAGTGCCGTATACGTGGGAAAGTGCCGGCAGACGTTGCTATAATTGCTAAAAAAGA
>CAXAVP010000273.1:0-5912 GCA_963972175.1 uncultured Arenibacter sp. | reverse complement strand
TTTAGTAAGATTAAAAATAAAAGGGATATCCTATAGCCAAACGCAAAATGGCGCATATGCCCTTATATTGAATGAAGTTGACGGTGACCGTAAATTACCTATCGTAATTGGTGCGTTCGAGGCACAATCCATTGCCATAGCACTAGAAAAAGAAATTAAGCCACCAAGGCCCTTGACACACGATCTTTTCAAGAATTTTGCCGATCGATTCGACATTGTAATCAAACAGGTCATTATCCACAAATTGGTAGATGGTGTTTTCTATTCCAGTATTATATGCGAACGGGACAAGATAGAAGAAATAATAGATGCCCGGACCAGTGATGCCATTGCGTTGGCACTGCGGTTCAATGCGCCTATTTTCACCTATAAGACCATTTTGGACAAGGCAGGCATATTCCTAAAATTCTCTTCGAAGGAAAAAGACAAGGAAGAGGCCGATGACAGTATCATGGTAGACGAAATACTTCAGGAGGGAGAAACCGTAGAAATAAATCCAAGTGGCTCTGAAGGCTATAAAGAACTTAGTTTGGAAGAACTGTATTCAGAACTGGACAAGGCTGTAGCCAGTGAAGACTATGAAAAAGCCGCCAAACTCAGGGACGAAATTTCCAAACGCAAATAGGAGAATTACAAGGATTTAAGATATTATGGATGAGAAATAAACTCCCGGTTTTATTGGTTTGCTGCCTAATAGCCTTTCCGTCCCTTGCCCAAGACATCGGCACTACCAACCCTCTCCAAAATACTACCTCGATTATACCCAACCAAGGCGCCAGCTTTAGTAGCATTTGGCGTGGCATTCTAGGCATGATTTCCTTGGTTTTTATTGCCTATCTATTCAGCAACAACAGGAAAGCCATAAATTGGAAAACGGCCGGCGTTGGCCTATCGCTACAACTACTGCTTGCCATTTGCATACTGATTGGCGAAAAAATAGGATTTAATGCTTTTGGCTACCGCTTTGACCTTAGTTTCGTTTCTAAATTCTTCGAATTTGGGGGCAAAATATTTGTTAGCATTTTAGATTTCACCAGGGCCGGTAGTAAGTTTTTATTTGAAGGACTGGTGGTAGACATGGACACTTTTGGGTTTATTTTCGCCTTTCAGGTGCTCCCCACCATAATCTTTTTTTCGGCATTGACCTCCGTACTTTTCTACTTGGGCATCATACAAAAAGTTGTTAAGGCCTTAGCATGGCTACTGTCTAAAACTTTAGGCATTTCCGGTGCCGAAAGCTTAAGTGTTACCGGAAATATATTTTTGGGTCAAACCGAAGCCCCCCTTTTGATAAAGGCCTACCTTGAAAAGATGAACCGATCCGAAATACTATTGGTAATGATTGGTGGCATGGCCACGGTGGCTGGTGCCGTACTGGCCGCATACATAGGATTTTTGGGAGGGGACGACCCCATACTAAGGTTACAATTTGCCAAACATTTGCTGGCCGCCTCGGTAATGGCCGCCCCTGGGGCCATTGTGATTTCAAAAATACTATACCCTCAGACCGAAAGTATAAACACAGACGTCCAAGTCTCCAACGAGAAAATCGGCTCCAATATCCTTGATTCTATTTCCAACGGAACCACAGAAGGACTAAAATTGGCCGTAAACGTAGGAGCCATGCTATTGGTTTTTGTCGCTTTTATAGCCATGATCAATGGTATTTTAGACTGGACTGGCAACTTTACGGACTTAAACACTTGGATCGCAGCCAATTCCCCCTACGACAAATTTTCATTGGAAGCCATATTGGGTACCCTTTTTGCCCCTTTAATGTGGCTGATAGGGGTAGACTCGTCGGACATTATGCTGATGGGGCAATTATTGGGCATTAAATTGGCCGCAAGTGAATTTATAGGGTATATACAATTGGCAGAACTAAAGGACAGCGCCAACATAGTTCACTTTACCTTTAACAAATCTATTATCATGGCTACCTATATGCTATGTGGCTTCGCCAATTTCGCCTCTATCGGCATACAAATAGGAGGCATTGGATCTTTGGCCCCTGGACAACGAAAAACACTATCCGAATTTGGTATGAAAGCGGTACTAGGAGGATCTATTGCCTCCCTGCTCTCTGCCACCATTGCAGGCATGATCTTAGGGTAATTACAATGACAGTTTAGAACGTCCCTTACAAAAAATAGGACAACCAACCCCGTTGATAAAAGTTTGATAACTTAGCCCAAAACCTAGCCCCCATAAAACGGGATTTGGCTAACTTGCCCTCAGATTTACACGGACACTATACAAAAGGCCATTAGTATTTTAAGAGGCTGGAACAAGACATATGAAACAATACCACGATTTACTACAACATGTACTGGACAACGGAACCCAAAAAGGAGATCGTACCGGTACCGGTACCAAAAGTGTATTTGGCTATCAAATGCGCTTCAATTTGGCCGAAGGGTTTCCAATGGTAACCACAAAAAAGCTCCATTTAAAATCCATTATACATGAGCTGCTATGGTTTTTAAAAGGCGATACCAACATTTCGTATTTACAGGAGAACGGGGTGAGAATCTGGAACGAATGGGCAGACGAAAATGGCAATCTAGGACCTGTTTACGGCTACCAATGGCGTAATTGGAACGGTGACGAGATAGACCAAATTAAGGAAATAGTGGAAACACTAAAAAACAACCCCAACAGTAGAAGGATGCTGGTTTCTGCATGGAACCCCAGTGTATTGCCCGATACATCCATATCCTTTTCAGAGAATGTTGCCAACGGCAAAGCTGCTCTTCCTCCTTGCCACGCCTTTTTTCAGTTTTATGTGGCCGATGGAAAATTGTCTTGTCAGCTGTACCAAAGAAGTGCGGATATTTTTTTAGGGGTACCTTTTAACATTGCCTCTTATGCCTTGTTTACCCTAATGATGGCACAGGTATGCGGATTTGAACCAGGGGAATTTATTCACACATTTGGTGACGCCCATATCTACAACAACCATTTTGATCAGGTAAAACTGCAATTGAGTAGAGACCCAAGACCCCTGCCCAAAATGGTCCTAAATCCTGAAATTAAAGATATACTGGACTTTAAATTTGAAGATTTTACATTGTTGGATTATGATCCACATCCCCATATTAAAGGGGCAGTGGCCGTATAAATTCCTTCTATCTTAATAGTTAGGTAATTTATGGTAACCAGCGCATAGCTTCCCTTGATGTAAACCCAACCCCTATTCATTTGAGACCAAATCTTTAACAATAAGGTTAAACTTGCTTTATTTATATTCCTTAAATTTATAAGGATATCTATAAATTATGGTCCTAACCGATAAACTGACAAATTTCTTTTTAGAAACAAGGTCTTATACAGAAACAATATGCGAACCATTGGAAACCGAAGATTATGTGGTGCAACCAATTGTGGATGTATCCCCTCCTAAATGGCATTTGTGTCACACCTCTTGGTTTTTTGAAGAGTTTATATTAAAAAATCACCTAAAGGGCTATACATCCTATAACCCCAATTTTTCCTATGTTTTTAACAGCTATTATGAAACCGTGGGCAAAAGGGTGGTGCGTGCAAATCGTGGCAATCTGTCAAGGCCATCCGTATCCAAAGTTTACGATTACAGGAAGTATGTTACACAACACATGGAAACCCTACTAAGGAAACCTATCTCCAAAGAGGTTCAAAATCTCGTGGAAATAGGCATTCACCACGAAAAACAACACCAGGAACTCCTCCTTACCGATATAAAATATATTTTGGGGAACAACCCCCTTTTACCGGTATATAAGAAAAACTACCAAGAACACCTCCAAGAAAGGCAATCTCAGCAATGGTTGTCCGTACCGGAGGGTATTTACGAAATAGGGCATGCCTCCAAAGATTTCTGCTATGACAATGAATTGGGGCGCCATAAAGTATACTTACAACCCTATTCCATATCCAACAGCCTGGTAACCAATGCAGAATATTGTGCATTTATAGAGGACGATGGCTATAACAACTTTGAACTCTGGCATGCAGAGGGATGGGACTGGGTGAAGGAGCATAACATTAGCGCTCCTTTATACTGGCATCCTATAGATGGTGAGTGGCAACACTACACATTGAATGGCCTTCAAAAAATAGACAAACAAACTCCTGTCACCCATCTGTCCTATTTTGAAGCCTTTGCCTTTGCGCAATGGAAAAATTGCAGGCTACCCACCGAATTCGAATGGGAAATAGGCGCACAACATTTTAAGTGGGGACAAAGATGGGAATGGACAGAAAGCGCCTATCTACCCTATCCCAATTACAAGAAAGCAGAGGGAGCCCTAGGTGAATACAACGGAAAGTTCATGGTTAACCAAAAGGTACTAAGGGGAAGCTCTGTAGCTACTCCCAACAAACACAAAAGACTTACCTACCGAAACTTTTTTCAACCCCAGCTAAGATGGCAATATACCGGATTAAGGTTGGCCAAATAATTACGACTATAAACTTATGGAAGAACAAACTTTAATTAAAGCCGACCTTCAATTTGCCAAAGAGGTTAAAAAGGGGCTTACAGATTTTCCGAAACACCTATCATCCAAATTTATTTATGATGAGAATGGGGATAAGATATTCCAAGAAATTATGGAAATGCCCTCCTATTATTTAACCAACTGCGAATACGAGACCCTGCAGAGGAACCGTCGGCAGATTGTAGAATTATTTACCAAGAATTCCAACTCCATCAATTTAATTGAACTGGGAGCCGGTGATGGCAAAAAAACAAAACTACTACTGGAAGAACTTTACAACCGCAACACCAATTTTAAATATACCCCAATAGATATTAGTCAGAACGCCTTGGACCTATTGCATTCATCCTTAATTAAAGAATACCCCAACATTGAGGTGGCCCCATTTCAAGGTACCTATATAGAGTCCTTAAAAAGAATTGGCAATACCGGCGATGAGAAAAACATTATACTCTTCCTTGGTTCTAATATTGGAAACCTGTTGCACGAGCAAGCCATCCTTTTTTTACAGGAACTGGAAAAAACCATGAAAGATGAAGATATGATCTTTTTGGGCTGTGATCAAAAAAAAGACCCTCAGACCATATTGGATGCCTATAATGACCCCGAAGGCCTTACCGAAGCTTTCAACAAGAATATTTTGGCCAGAATAAATACGGAGTTAGAAGGCAATTTTGATCTGGACAAATTTAAACACTGGGAAGTCTATGACCCACAAACCGGCACGGCAAAAAGCTATTTAGTTTCCTTAGAACCGCAAGATGTAGCCATAAAGATGCTTGATCTTGAATTGTCCTTTGCCCAATGGGAAACCATACATACCGAAATATCCCAGAAATATGACGACCTCACCATCAATGAACTGGCCGATAAGGCCGGATTAAAAATAGTAATGGCCTACGCTGACGACAAAAATTATTTTAAGAACTATATTCTAGTGAAAAAATAGAAACCCACGGCCATATGGACTCTTTTCTTTATTTTGCTTAATACAGAACCTGATGAAAGCTATTTGGAAGAATACGGTTATTGCCGAAAGTGACGATACCATAGTAGTGGAAAACAACCATTATTTCCCTGCAGAAAGCATAAAAAAAGAGTATTTTACCCCCAGTAGCACCCATACTCACTGCCCATGGAAAGGCAGGGCCTCTTACTACAATATTAAGGTAGGTGGAGAAGAAAACAAGGATGCAGCCTGGTACTACCCAGAAGTAGGTGAACTAGCAAAACATATTGAGGGCAGGGTTGCTTTTTGGAAGGGAGTTGCTGTTCAAAAATAAAGGTCAACTTCCTTTTCCTTTAAAAAACAGTTCTAAAAAAACTGATACAAACCGATACCCACCAACAAAGCAGTAGGCATCGGCTGTTATTTATACAGGGACTGTAAATTATTTTGTGTTTTTGCTCTGAGTTAGTCGAAAAATGATTTTG
>CAXAVP010000272.1:0-5924 GCA_963972175.1 uncultured Arenibacter sp. | reverse complement strand
CACAAGCGTTTTTTGAAACTTTTTTCGCTTTTTTTTTGCGCAAGAATACAACCCGTTAAATAACAATGTATTATATCCTAGAAAAAATCACCCCACAACCAACTACCCAACTATAGTGATACGAAATATTGGATAAAACATGCACAGAATAGAACTCAACAAAACTTTACCGCTCATAATAAACATCAAAACACTACCTATATACATTATATTATTGTTCATTTATAAGTAGACCCCATAAGAGATAACAACCAAATACAGCCTCCAAAACACAACAATTACCCCTAAAACAAAAAGAACAATAGCTAAATTATACAGCTGAGCTGCGGAAATGGTACAGAAGCCAAACTATAATAAAAGAGAATGCTTCCAAAAACAAGCTAAAAAATGATATCAGGAAAAGAAATTCCACACCAAACCAAATCGTATCACGAAATCCCTATAGGGATAGTTGGGTGCCGAATAAAAGTTGTTTCCGGTAAATGCGGAATTAAAGTGCTCTGCCTTTAGGAATATCCTTGTTTGCTGAACACGGGCATTGATAAAGAAATCCAACATTGGGTATCCGCCCAATTCTTCCTGGGACTGGGAATAGAACTCCCCCAAGACCGGATTATAGGCATCTGCATTATATGCCGTAAAATATTTAAAAGTCACCCCGGTTTGCAGGTACATTGCCTTCTTAAACACAAAGCTGGAAAAATACAAGGTATTCCTGGTTACCAATTCCGGAACATGCAACACATCATTGGTCTGTGAAACATTTTGGTACATGACCGTATTGTTCAGCGAAAAACCTTTCCATTTAAATTCCTTGGCGTATTTAATCTTTATTAAATCTATGGCATTACCCTCCTGGAAGGGTTTAATATATGCCTGCTCACTCCCTTCCTCTATGGTTGCACTGGGATCGGAAGCAAAATAGGTATAGTTATCCAAAGAAGTATACTTGGCCATTACATCACCTAGGACACTCGACTCAAGGTTAAATTGAAAACCAATGTTGTTCTGCTTATTAAAATCATCCGTATGTTGCCAATTATAATTTTGGTAATCACTTTGATATAATAAAAAATTAAAATCCGGCATTCTTGAAGACGAGTGAACGGAAAACTTAAGCTTGTTGTTCTTATTAATATCATAACTTGCAAAAGCATCCAACAAGCTTCCGGATAAATCCCCGGAGACATTGGCCTGGGCCGATCCGTTTAATTGAAACCCTCCAATTTTCTTCACGTATTTAGCCCCAACGGCAATCTCTTCACCATTCAATTGACTTCGGATCAATTGGGTTTCGGTCTGTAGGACCGAGTTAAAGAAATAATTATAGTGATAGTGATTTATATGACCAGTAAGTACGCCAAGGGTTTTGTTGACAAATTGCGCACTCAGCCTATTAAAAGTAGTCTTTAAACTGGCCTTATCACTAATTGGCGTCTCAAAGCTGTCCCCAAAATAATCGTTTTGACCACTTTGCTTGTACTGGTAGTATTTGGTCTCATAGCTAAAATCGTGCCCCAAGGTCAGCGAGGTCATTCTTACTTGGCCGGTATCCCGCTTTTTACCAAACAATACATATCTATGGTCCATATAATAGCGCTTCCCCAATACGCGGTTAGTTGCATCGGAGAAAAGCACATCTATCCTAGACCGGTCCGTAAATTCCGAATCCCCAGATTCAAATTGCAATTCCTTATTGGCAAGTCCCCCATTTTCCTCTGACTCCATATTCTGAGCAGCAATATGTGCCCTTAAACTATATCTCCCATCTTTGGTCTGGTAATTGGAGGTAAGCTTAAAGTTTCCGGACTCAGCTTCATTATACTGATATTTACCAAGAGACCGGAATCCTTTATATCCCATTGAAAAGTTTAATCTTCGCGAGGTATTAAAGGCCAGAAGGGCATCTAAAAGCTGACCTTGCTCAAAAGTAGTTTTAAACATTAGGTCTGACATGGGAGTAGCCACATTATAATATTTCACATCACGGGCTTCCATATAGTTATAATGTTTAGCACTGGCCCCTATTTTGGGATACATATCCTTTTGATCAAAATTCACCCCCAGTTTATTGTAGGGCTGTCCTACATTGGCAAAGGGCATTAGTTCAAAATCGTCCCTTCTTAAAAAGTTGTATTTGTATTCCTTCTGTATGGAAATAGTAGTATCTAAAAAGGTAGTATCCCGATCATAACCAATAATCTTATAATCTTTAATGGTGATCTCTTGGGTGAGAACCTCTCCATTTTTCTTAGGCGGGATATTTTTAGTTTTGCGATCTATTCCTGACCCATCCTCTTTCCTTGTTGGGGGAATAGGATTATCTTGGGCATTAATTGCTTGACTAAAAAACACTATTAAAAGTGTTACTATATATCTCATGCTACAAACTTACGTTGACAAAGTTAATTTTTTTGTCCTTAATGAAATGTGAAAGTTCTAAAAACTAAAAAATGATTTTGCAGCTCAATCTGCAAGAATAAATTTAAAGGAGTATCTTCCCTATAAATGAACGGCCCATGCCCCCAATAAGCTACCTAAATTCCACAAAAAAGACGCCAACAATAAAAGGCAGTCTAAATATACCTCAGAATTTGTAGGCAACAACTAATGTTCGCCACTAAATATTTCTAAATTTGACAAACTCTTAGGAAAGAGTAGGAATAGTGTACCAAAAATAGTCAGGACGGTCTGTTGTATAATTAGTGATTGTTGTTCTGACGACAAAAGAGTGTCCTTAAATGTTAAAAGCCCATTACAAAACCCATCTTGAAGCAGGTACGGACGAGGCCGGTAGAGGCTGCTTGGCCGGACCTGTAACGGCGGCTGCAGTTATTTTGCCCAAGGATTATAGCAATGACATGCTAAATGACTCCAAAATTTTGACCGAGATAAAACGCAATAACCTAAAACCCGTTATAGAAACCGATGCTTCCACTTTTGGGATTGCTCAAGTATTCCCTGAAGAAATTGACGATATAAATATCCTCAACGCCTCTTTTTTGGCAATGCACAGGGCGTTGGACCAGTTGACCACAACCCCAGAGTTTATAATAGTGGACGGCAACAGGTTTAATCCTTACCCAAATATCCCCCATACCTGCATTGTAAAAGGGGATGGAAAATATTTGAGTATTGCAGCAGCCTCGGTACTCGCCAAGACGTACAGAGATGCCTATATGGAAAAAATTCACCTAGAATATCCTATGTACAACTGGAAGAAAAACAAAGGCTACCCCACTAAGGAACACAGGGAAGCCATAAGGCAATACGGCATTACCAAATACCATCGTAAAAGTTTTAAGCAATTGCCAGACCAACTAAAACTAGACATTTAAAAATATTAAATTTGCTGAAAGTTTTATTTATGAAATATAGATTACTCCTAGTATTTCCTTTATTCATTTTTACAATAGGGTGCAAAGAACCAAGCACCACCACCGACCCACTACTCCATTACGTTCCCCGGAATAGTGCCATAATCATAAAAATAAACGACAAGCCCTCCTTTTCCAGCGAACTGGAAAATAGCGACCTACTAAAAACATTATCTTCCACAACTACGTATAATGCCGTTTTAAACAAACTGAATTCACTACAATACATACAACCGTCCGGCGAAAGTATTTTGGCCTTCGTTGAATTGGGGAAGGAGAATTTTGAACTGCTCTTGGTTGCAGAAAATACCAATGACCTTTTCCAAGTGTCCGACGAACCCAATGTTAAGGTTGAAAACATAAATTACGAAGGTAAAAACTTTGATAAATACAGTATAGATGGTACTGACTTCTTTTCTACCGTAATAGACAACAAAATAATAGTAGGGTCCTCACAAATATTGATTGAAAACCTAATAAGAAACAACAAGGAGCTTAATGTGGCAGAACCCCTAACCAAGCTCTACCAAATAGCCAGTAGCCAAAGTAGTGCCAACATCTTTATAAATGCCAATAAAAGCAATTCACTACTTCACCACATCTTAGACGATGCCCATAAAGTAGGGATTTCCAAATTTACCGATTGGATATCCATGGATTTTAACACCAATAAGGACCATGTGAAACTCAACGGAATAAGTATGTCCCAGGATTCCATTATGAGTTTCGGAAGTCTTTTTAAGAACAACCACGCCCTAACCCCTAGAACGCCAAATATAGCCCCAATAGGAGCCGATGCCATACTGACCTACACTTTTGACGACTATAACGCCTTTGCCGAGAATCAAAAAAAATATTTGGACAGATCCACTGTGTTGGATGCTACCTTTAAAGCTGTTGAGGAAGTTGGTCATGTTTTTTTAAATAATGACAAGGCCATAATACTCCATACATATGGCTCCGAGGATATTCTTAATTTTTTGGACAGCATTAAAAAATCGTCCCAAGAATATCAAGGCAATGAAATTGTAGCCCTAAGTGAATCGGACTTTTTAGAGCAATACTTTACCCCTTTGATCAACGGTTACAAGGCAAATTATTACACCATTATTGAAGACGCCTTTGTATTTGCCAATACAACGGAGACACTTAAAACCATTATAGGCAATTTTAAGAATGCTTCAACCTTTGAGAAGACCTCCACCTACAAAACAGCCAAGGCACAATTGGCAGACGAATCCTCCATACTGTTTATTTCCAAGGCCGACGGAATAGAATATTTTTTGAACGAGCATTTTAAAAAGGACTTAAGCAAGGATATAAAGATCAAAGATCTTGCAGAATATTCTTTTGCCGGTCAATGGGTTGCCGATGATAATTTTCATCATACCAACATTCTTTTCCAAAAAATTGCCCATGAGACCACCCTCAATAAAACCATACCGTATTTTACACTGCAGCTAGATACGGAAATTGCCACCCTGCCCCAATTTGTAAAAAATCACAGGACCAACAAAGACGAAATTGTAGTTCAAGATATAGACAACGTTCTTTATTTAATCTCTACCGACGGCAAAATTATATGGAAGAAAGAATTGAAAGGAAGAATACAAGGACGCATAGAACAGGTAGATCTTTACAAAAACGGTAAACTGCAATTGGCCTTTACCACCAACAACCAATTTTTGATATTGGATCGAAATGGCAAGGAAGTACTGCCTTTCAACCTCACTTTTGATGGCGGCAATTTAAATCCCCTTGCTGTTTTTGATTACGACCGAAAAAAGGACTACCGCTTTGTTGTTGCCCAGGGGAACAAGGTGTTTATGTACAATCGCCAAGGCCAGATCGTAAAGGGCTTTAAGTACACCAAGGCCGAGAAGCCAATAATAGGAACACCTAAGCACTTTAAGGTAGGAAGAAAGGATTATCTAGTGATGAAACTGGAAGGCGGTGAATTAAAAATACTATCAAGAACCGGTGACGTACGTGTACAAGTACCCAATACGATTGATTTTTCCGATAACGAAGTGCTCCTTCATAAAAACAAATTCACGGTAACCGACACCAAAGGGCGACTATACCAAATTGATCAAAATGGAAAATTGACCGCCGCCAATCTAGACTTACTCCCAGATCACGGCTTGGATGCCACCACCAATACCTTGGCAGTTATGAACGACAACGTACTAACCATTAGGAGCAAGAAAGTAGAATTGGAGCTTGGAGTGTATTCCAAGCCCCGGATTTTCTATTTAAACGACAAGATATATGTTAGCGTAACAGATATTCAAAATCAAAAAATCTACCTATTTGATAGTCAAGCAAAGGCCATTTCCAACTTCCCAGTGCCCGGGAATTCACTTATCGACCTTAGTGATATGGACAGAGACCACAAATTGGAACTGGTAGCCAAAGACCAGGATAACGCCATTATTGTTTACAAGATCAACTAAGTTTAAACTACAACTTAAACACTAGAGTAAAATAGGTTTTCCCGTCAGTCCAAGTAACTTCGCAATGCCCTTATAAAAACCGTAGACAAGC
>CAXAVP010000271.1:0-5926 GCA_963972175.1 uncultured Arenibacter sp. | reverse complement strand
AGGGTGTAGCGCTTTCCATGAGCCAATGGTATCCTAAAATGGCAGAATACGATTTTGAAGGTTGGCATGCCAATCCTTATATTGGAAGGGAATTCCATGGTGTTTGGGGCGATTTTGACGTAAAACTTACTTTGGATAAAAAATACGTTGTGGGCGGTACGGGCTACTTGCAAAACCCACAGGAAATAGGTCATGGCTATGAAGCTCCCGGTACCAAAGTAAAAAAGGCCAAGGGCAAAACCCTTACCTGGCATTTTAAGGCACCTATGGTACATGATTTTATGTGGGCCGCAGACCCGGATTACCTTCACGACACGGTACAGGTAAAAAATGGGCCCGTGCTACATTTCTTGTACAAAGACAATAAAAATATCTTGGAAAATTGGAAGAAGCTCCAACCCAAAACTGTGGAGGCCATGGAATTCTTTAGCAAGAATATTGGCGAATACCCCTATAAGCAATACTCCATAATTCAAGGTGGTGACGGTGGCATGGAATACGCCATGAGCACCCTGATCACTGGAGAAAGAACTTTTGGCAGCTTAGTTGGTGTAATGGTACACGAACTGGCCCATTCCTGGTTTCAGCATGTTCTTGCCAGCAACGAGTCTAAACACGAATGGATGGATGAAGGGTTTACCTCCTTTATTTCCAGTCTGTGCATGGACCAGATCATGGATCAAAAGAAACAAAATCCCTTTGCTGGCTCTTACAAGGGTTACTATAACTTGGTGGCCTCCGGTAAAGAACAACCACAGACTACCCATGCGGACCGCTACGATCTAAATTTTGCCTATGGTGTGGCGGCATATAGCAAAGGCGCTATCTTTTTGTCCCAATTGGGTTACGTAATAGGGCAGGATAAATTAATGGAAACTCTCAGAAAATACTATGAGGACTTTAAATTTAAGCACCCTACCCCCAACGATATAAAAAGAACGGCAGAAAAAGTTTCCGGAATGGAACTGGACTGGTACCTTACAGATTGGACACAGACCACCAACACCATAGATTACGGTATTAAAGAAGTTCTTGCAGATGGTGAAAAAACAAAGGTTAGCCTAGAGCGCATAGGCCTAATGCCAATGCCATTGGATATTTTAGTGTTGTACAACGATGGCACACAGGAAACTTTTTACGCCCCGCTGCGTATGATGCGAGGTGAAAAAGAAAACCCTTATCCCAACCTAAAAAGAACGGTATTGGAAGACTGGCCTTGGGCATATCCCAACTATGATTTTATATTGGAAAAGCCTCAGACCAGCATTAAGGCTATTGTACTGGATCCTTCCCAATTAATGGCTGATATTAACGAGGAAAATAACGTTTGGCAGCCTCAGGAATAGGGCATTGCCAATAAGTAAAATCCGTTTTGGAATGGTCTCGGGAAGGCTATTTTAAACGGATTTTTTTTTTGTACCACCAGGTCTTGGCATACATGGAATTCTTGGCCGTATGCTCCCTATTGCTCATTAAGATATAACGCTCATTTACACGCCTACTGCGGTAACCCAACAAGTGAAAAATGGGTTTTACCAATATTCTGGCCGTTTTAATGTTAACCATCAAGGTTCTTTTTTCTCGATCGGCCCAACTAACCCCTGGTAGTAATCCGAGCAGGGCATCAAATTTTATTTTACGGAAAATAGCCGATAGCCATAATGCCAAATGGGGAATCTGTCCAATAAGAAAAAAACCTTCATCACCTTGATTTTGGTACAAAGGCATAAATATTTTGGCCTTTTTAGGGGCCAATACCTTCTTGTTGTTCTGATAGGCCAACAGTTCTCCCCTTTCTACCATTTGAAAACTCTTGAATCCTGGCAACATTTTAAAATGATGGGTAGATAGGATAGGGTGACGGTACAGGATTTCAAAAAAACGGAGCTCATTTAAAGCGGCGTTTTTCAGTTGCCTAAAATACACGTCAAAGTCCTTCACTGCCTTTTTAGGGATTAATCCACTATAAACAAGTGTTAACCACATAAAGGATATGCTGTTTTCTACCGCCTCTTTTTCTATATGCTGTCCAGATTCAAACCCCAGGGAAAGATATCCCTGTTCATTTATATAACTCAACAGTGGGCCTTCCAAATATTCTTCTATCCCCAAAATTGTGGGCAGAGGAAAGAGGTTGGAAAATTTTCTGTTTATCATGGCATCATTTATAGTAATAAATGGTAGTGTTCTGCTGGAGGTAGTATGGAAATCGATAAAATAGGACGGCCCCGATTCTTTTTCCAGGATTGTAGCCAATAACTTGTATAGGGCCATCAACTCCTTTTCCTCCCTATGCCGTTCTTGCTCCTCCTTTTCCTTGATTTTTTTGATATTTTCAACCGTCCACATCCTATTAAGATCCTGGTCTAAATATCGCTTTCCGGACAAGAGGGCGGGAATATTGCCACGGATGCCATATAGGGTTCCCCGTATAGGAGGTTGTTCCTCCCTTAACTTGGAAAACACCGCTTCCATGGCCATGTTGCCCGAAGGTTCATTACCATGAATACCTCCAAAAAAGACTACCGTAGGCCCTACATTCCCCTTGCCAAAGTGACCAATGATACGAGTATCAGTAGCTATTTCCCCTACTCCCATACATCTTTATTTGTTACGATACCCACCAATTTCTTACCATGGACCACCGGTAAACAATTAATGGCATTGGCTTTCATTAAGTGCTTTGCCTTACTAATACTTTCTTCTTTGGTTATGGTTATCAGCTCTGTTTTCATAATGACCTCTATACGCTCTTCCAATTTATCGGGATTTTTTAAATAATCTTCCAGATCGGTCCAAGTTAGTAATCCAACCAAATCCTGTGCATTGTTAAGTATGGGTACATGGTGAATGTTTTTCCATTGCATCATCTTCAATACCAATTCTGAACTGTCTGTTAGCTGGGCAGTTACGGTCTTTACGTTCATTACATGAAGTACTTTACGCTGTTCCTCATGCTTAGAAAGGGACTCTATCCTAGGTAATTCCCAGGCATCTACGGTATATCCCCTTTGTTGATATTGATAGATGCTCTTGGTTAATAGGGTAAGGGCATCGGGCAGTTTAAATTGTTGTCGTAGTTTTCTATAACTGCCCACTATCCATCTGGAACCATTTTTAGAACCTATCCTTTTTTCTATTATTTTTAAATAATGCTCTGCATCCTTGGGGGTCACTCCCATCTGGTACAAGCCCTTATAGGCCATTGGCAAAAATATATCCAATAGTAATTGTTGGGAAGACAATAATTGGTTATCCCAATAAAACTGCGCGGCCATACCATAACGTGCTGCAATGAGGAAATTGGCTTTAGCGTCCTGGAAATCCATTTTGGTATGAATGGCATTATACTTTTTGGGCCTTCCCATCATCACGCCCACCCAAAGCATCATATTGGCAATTTCGTCTTCGGTAGAGGGGCCGGAAGGAATATACCTGTTCTCTATTCTTATATGAGGTTTTTCATCACTAACACCATAACAGAGTCGGTTCCACGTATAAACCGTTCCATTGTGCAGGCCCAAGGCCTTTAACTTGGGTATTTTCCCCTGCTTTAATTGGCTTATACTATCCATCTCTTCCGTTGCACATAAAAAACTTCTAAATCCGGTGATGGATTCTTTATAATAGTCTACTATGGTACCCTGTGCCCAATCATTTCCAAAATGCACCCTAGCCTCCCTTTCATTTAAAAGAAAGGTACTGGCCCTGGTATCCACACTTTGGGTAAAAAGGGCTATCCTGGTCTCTTCCCAAAGTTCGCGTCCAAATAGCATTGGGGAATTGGTACATATGGAAAGTATGGGGCCCGCAATGGCCTGGGCCCAATTATAGGTATCCACAAAATCATTGGGGTCTATCTGCAAATGCGATTGAAAGCTGGTGTTACAGCCTTCAAACAGTACCGAATCATGATGAATATTTAACTCATCCACCCCTTTTATATGCAGTTCTATTTCACTCTGTCTCTGTTCCCGGACCACCTCGTTCAATATCTTGTATCGGTTAATGGGTGTCATATAATTGGTCTCCAAATGTTTTTTAGCAATGGTGGGCAAGACCCCGGTGAGAATTATTTTGTTACCAAATTCATCGGCAACCTTGTCCGCTATGGCCAAGAGGCTTTTCAATTGAAGATGCATTTGGGAAAAACAATCACCTAGCAACGGAATGGGGTCCAAATTAATCTCCAGGTTATACAAGGCAAGTTCGGTAGTAAAGTGTGGATCATCAATGGCCTTGAGCACCTCCAATGCCTTTTTGGATGGCTGCCAGTCCCTATCTACCAAACAGAATTCCTGTTCGGCCCCTATCCTAATGGGGCTTCTTTCAAACATTCCATTATCCAGCATATGCGCCATGGCCTCAATATCGGCCAACAACTGCTTTATATATAAACCTTTTTGGGGATGGTCCCTAAGCTTTTCTACCTGTAATGCTCCCATTAGTTACTATTTTGGGTATGCAAAAAATCGCCATACAATTTATGTTCCCAATATAATAGCAATAGGGTTTTTAGACTATGATGAAAATCATATCCCTACACTGTGATATTTATTTTTACTTTTACGGCAGAATGTCGTTTACACTCCCGAAAAAAGAAAAGCTAAAAAGCAAAAAACTAATAGAACAGTTATTTGCGGAAGGAACTGGTATTACCAATTATCCCCTAAAACTGGTATACCTCAGAACCAACTTTTCGGATGATTGCAAATGCAAGGTGGGCGTAACGGCCTCCAAAAGAAATTTTAAGAGTGCAGTAAAAAGAAATCGGATCAAAAGACTGTTACGGGAAAGCTACCGACTCAACAAACACCTAATTTTTAACAACATAGAGGGCGACTTTGCGTTTATGTTTTTATACCTTGGTAAGGAGATGCCCAAACAGAGCAAAATAACGCAATCCATGATACTTCTATTGGAGAAATTTGTTAAGGAAATAGCCAAGGGTACAAAGAACAGTTAGGGAAGCTTAAGCCTATCCCAAAATCCGTATTGCAATGGTCATATGGAGTTTAATAATGGATTTTATCCAACAGATAAAAATATATAATATACAGATGAAAAGGATATTTAAAAAAAGGGTACTGGTACCAATTCTAGCCATTGTCCTACTGGTCGCTGGGAGTAGTTTTAGGGGCGATTTTTTTGAAATTGCCAAACAGATCGAAATCTTTACCACCTTGTTCAAAGAGTTGAATATGAACTATGTGGATGAAACCAACCCGGCAGAATTAATGGATACCGCCATTAAAAACATGCTTGAGGAACTGGACCCCTATACCAAATACCTGAACGAACAGGATGTGGAGTCGTTTAAAATAAACAACGCCGGGGAATATTCCGGTATTGGTGCAATAGTAAAGACCTATGAGGATAAAATAGTAATTGTTGAGCCTTACCAAGGCTATCCGGCAGACAAGGCGGGATTAAAGGCCGGGGATCAAATTATTAAGATAGGCGAAATAAACATTACCGATATTAAGGAG
The DNA here is from genome assembly GCA_963972175.1 of uncultured Arenibacter sp. GTDB lineage: Bacteria > Bacteroidota > Bacteroidia > Flavobacteriales > Flavobacteriaceae > Arenibacter. The sequence continues at coordinate 437 of CAXAVP010000271.1, read as the reverse complement.
GATGCCAACGAGCTGTTAAAAGGTGCCAACAACACCAGCGTAGCTATTACCTATACCAGGCAAGGTGAGACCAAATCCACTACTGTTATTAGGGAATCTATTGAAGTAGATGCGGTGCCCTACTATAAAATGATCAATGAGAATACAGGTTATATTGTCCTGGCAAAATTTAATAAAAAAGCCACGGAGCAGACCAAGGAAGCCCTAGTTGAACTAAAAGATGAGGGGGCCACAAAAATTATATTGGACCTTAGGGACAACCCGGGTGGACTCTTGAGCGAGGCCATTAACGTAACCAATCTTTTTATTCCCAAAGGAGAATTAGTGGTCACAACCAAATCCAAGGTTAAAAAATTTAATAGGGAATACAAAACCAGCAAACAGCCGGTAGATACCCAAATTCCATTGGTTGTATTGGTAAACGGCAGAAGTGCTTC
>CAXAVP010000270.1:0-5951 GCA_963972175.1 uncultured Arenibacter sp. | reverse complement strand
CGGCCCGTGTATATTTACCGGTAAAACAGCTATCTATTACGGGAATGAAGATTATTATGATGACAACAAGGGCCATGTTCTGATGCAAAACCAACCTTTGGCAGTTTGCGACAAAACGGCCTTGGCACTACAAAAAAGCAATGCCGAGATCCACATAAGTGATAGTACCTGGCACTATAATGGGGGAGGTTGTTGTTAAAAGTTAAACAAACGTAAGGTTTTCATAAAATAGCACACTAATAAAGGGAAAAACAACCCTATGTTACGTATCATTTACTTATTGCCGGCCGTATTAATCCTTTATTGCAAGTTTGGAAACACAAATATACCGGAACCAATTAAAAGCGACCCTACTACTTTAACAACATTGGATCATTCTAATTGGGACAAGCTGCTTATGAAGCATGTAGACCTTAATGGCAATGTGGATTACAAAGGTTTTGCCATGGACATAAAGCCGCTAAAGGAATATTTACAATATTTAGCCCAATACCCTCCGCATGATACGTCTGGCAAGGCCAATAAACTTGCCTATTACATAAACCTTTACAACGCGGCCACCGTTAAGCTAGTTTTAGACCACTACCCCCTTAAAAGTATAAAGGATATAAGAAACCCATGGGGACGTAACATTGTACAAATGGGCGATACCAAAATTTCTTTGGGCGATTTGGAGCACAAAATATTGCGTAAGATGAACGAACCACGAATTCATTTTGCCATTAATTGTGCCTCCTATTCCTGTCCAAAATTACTGAATCGTGCCTTTACCGAAACCAACATGGAACGCGCACTGGAACAGACCGCCATGGACTTTATCAATGACCCCAAAAGAAACATTCTTTCTGCCGAAAAGGCCTCTTTGTCCCAGATCTTCAATTGGTACAAAAAAGATTTTACAGAAAACGGTTCCTTGAAAGACTATATCAACCAATTTGCATCCCAGCAATTAACCTCCGAAACCAAAATTAATTATCTAAGCTATAATTGGGCCTTGAATGAATCCAGATAACCACCATACCATAAGCATTATTATCCCGGTTCTTAATGAAGCTGCCAATATTACCGGTTTATTGGAATACCTACAATCAGAGGCTCACCCAAAGAACCTTAAGGAAATAATAGTGGTTGATGGAGGAAGCACAGACACTACACTGAAACTTGCCAAAGCCAAAGGGGCAATAGTTACCTGCTCTGATAAAGGGCGTGCCAAGCAAATGAACAAAGGAGCTAAATTAGCAAAGGGATCGGTACTATACTTTTTACATGCCGACACCTACCCTCCAAAACATTATGACCAACTTATACTCCAGGCAATGAACGGCCAAATATCTTCAGGTTGTTTTAGAATGAAGTTTAACACCAACAAATGGTTTTTACACTTTTTTGCCTGGTTTAGCAGAATCAATCACAAACTATGTAGAGGCGGCGACCAGTCGCTATTCGTTCTTAAGGAACTTTTCCGTAAAACCAATGGCTTTAATGAAGATTACATCATTTATGAAGACTCTGAATTTATAGGCCGACTTTACAAAAATGGCAAGTTTAAGGTGCTGCCACAACATGTGATGACTTCTGCCAGAAAATATGAGCAAAACGGGACTATAAGACTACAATATCATTTTGGAGTAATACACCTAAAAAACCTACTTGGTTTTGGCCCGGATAAACTGTATCGGTATTACAAAGAAAATATCTCTTCCAAAAGCTCTTAATTACTGTTTTCAAAATCCAACAAAACCCCTTCTGAAATCCATTTGGCCAAAGCCTGTCTATTGTCGGGCTCGAGAATACGTCGCTGATCCTTTTTATTTTTTATGTTTCCTACCTCAATATAAGCCATGGCCGGCAAGGTATTTTTTACCAAATACAAGCCACTTCTATCCATAAAAGTTCCTTCATATTTCCGGTACGGTTGATATTTTTTGTATTTCTTGGAAAAAGTCTCATGAATACTTTCCGCCAAACGCTTTCCATTCTTACTCTTTTCGTGATGATAAAAGAACACATCAATATTTTGCCCCCTACCACGGCTATCCACATGGGTTACGATCAAGCGTTGGTATTTGCCCTTATTTTCCAAATACAATTTGTTTACCACCTCTACCCGTTGCTTTAGCCTCTTAACCTGATTTAATGGAATTTCCTTGTTGGGCAACACTACCTCATCCCTATCCAATTCAAGAATGCGTTGATCCCTAATCCCATCATTTAAATCGCGAACTACAATGTAGGTCTTGGCCCCGTGCGAAATAAGCTCCCTCGCCAAACGCAGGGTAATATCATATGCGTACTCGTCTTCGGCAATAATTTTCCCTTTATATTTTTCCACAGCACCAGGGTCTGGTCCGCCATGCCCTGATATCAGATAGTAAACATTTCCCTTTAACCTTTCACTTTTCATCTCCACCCTGGCATAATCCTTGCCAAAAATATTCTCGTCCAAGGTATTGGGCAACACTTCAATTTCTTTTTCTTCGACCTCCACCAGGTCTACACTATCTACACCCACAGGAGGAATAAAGTACTCCCTTCCTTCATATAAATGCACACTGTCTCTTAGATTGTCTTTGTTAAGGTCTACAAAATGACCATAATGCCTAATGGGATTCATCCCATGCTTTCTTAGTATGGAGTATATACCATCCCCTTTTTCCGCAACAACGGTTTTTACCGAAGTTTGGGAAAAAACAGCCATGGACAACAAGCCCAAGAAAAAGAACAAAAAAGACGTTTTTATATAAGACACCATATCTATTTTACACAAATATTATCAAAAATCCTGCCCAATTCCAAAAACAAGGCCATGCTGCCATTGAAGTGTCTTCCCTCATCTTGTTTCCCTGATGGCTTCCTGTTCCACAAAATCTTAAATACCTGATGACAAATAAGTTATAGACTCTAAACTTAAAACAGAGAAATTAATACCGGTAGCGGAATAAAATTAAAGAGGCGTACTACACCTAATACGCCTTATAATATTCCTTGATAACTTCTTGGGCAGGCTTATTCTGGGGTGTAAATCTGTTATCGTGGGCACCGCCAGCCTTTTCATGATCTATAAACCATTTCCAAACAAATCCTCCTGCGAACCAATCCTCACTCCAAAATTCTTCAAAAATAGCCTTGGTGGCATTGGCTTGGGCCTCTAGGTTAACATCATCCTGACTCCTATCTACCAACCAAGGTTTCTTGGCCGCATAATTATTGCTCCTATAACCGTATTCTGTAAACAATACCGGTCTGTCCTTGGCTTTGGAAAGCGATCTTATTTTTTCTTTATGGGCCTGCCACCCCTCCCTTAATTGTTCTACCGAAGGTGTTTTTTCGTCGCTCAAGGGGAAGTAGGCATCTATTCCAATATAATCCAGGCTTTCCCAAAAGGGGGTTCTTGCATATTCGTCCCAATTGGCGGCATAGGTGAGCTTCCCTTGGTATATTTCCCTGATTTTTTTTATCAACCCAAGCCAATAATCAGGTCTGTGTTTTACAAATTGCTCCAACTCTGTTCCAATACAAAAGGCATCGGCCTTAGTTTCCTGGGCCAAGGTGGCATATGCCATAATAAATTTGGTATAGGAATTTTCCAAGGCGAGCCAATCTTCTTCAGAATTCATTTTCAGAGCCCCGGTAAATGCACCATGGGATATCCATATTTGGGGCTTCAACATAACCTTTAATCCGTTCTGGTGCAAAATGTCTATATATTGTCTGGCTCCTGTCCTAGTTTCTCCAAACCATTGTCTGGAGGTATCAAAGACTATCTCAGGAGCATTCTTATCGCGGATAAACCCAAATGGCATTACGGCGGCACATTTGGCATGTACGCTCCTCACGGCATCTATATGTTCTTGGGCCACCCTATCCCGGGAAGCAACAAAACTCACCCCATTTAGCTTTTCCATGGCCCTGCCACTGCATCCAAGCTGCAACACAAGCAATAAAAAAAGTCCAAATACCCTCATGCGATTTAATTTTAATACTAAGTTAGCTTATTTATTGCTTTCATAAAAAATGTACCTGTCCATAATAGTTAGTCCAAAAAGAGTTCGGGATAATAATTTAGGGTAGAAAGCACCTCAACATTTGGTAAAGAATGACTACTACATTAGAAAGCAGACAAGATTTCCTTAGCTTTGTCAAATAATTTAATTTTTAGTGCCGGTGGGAAGCAAGAATAAGCTAAAAAGATTCAAGGAAAATGAAACTTTTAAAAATGTAATCCAACCCAGTAGGGAGGAAATACTTAACGGAACCTTTTCCCTAAAAGGAAATTGGAATACTTTTTTTGGCAACGACAACCCCATCATATTGGAATTGGGCTGCGGCAAAGGGGAATACACCATAGGAATGGCCAAGCAGGACGATTCCAAAAATTATATTGGCATAGACATCAAGGGGGCCAGATTTTGGCGCGGTGCAAAAACTGCCATCGAAGAAAACTTAGCCAATGTAGCCTTTTTAAGGACCCAGATAGAATTGATAGACCAGTTGTTTGCGAATAATGAAGTTTCTGAAATTTGGATAACCTTTCCAGACCCCCAAATAAAGTATAAACGCACCAAGCACAGACTTACCAATGAGGTTTTCCTGGAGAAATACAAGACTATTCTAAAAAAGGAAGGGGTTGTAAATTTAAAGACCGATAGCGAATTTATGCACGGTTATACATTGGGACTGCTGCACGGTAAGGGGCTGGAGGTACTATATGCCAACCACGATGTTTATAAAAATGAGGGCAGCCCAAAAGAGGTATTGGAAATACAAACTTTTTATGAAAAACAGTATCTTGAAAAAGGAAAGCCTATCACTTACATTAAGTTTAGAATAACCTAGACCATGGAGCACTTACTCATTCTTTTTTTTGCCACATTTTCAGCAGCTTTCATGGCCACCGTTCCGCCAGGGCTGTTGAACATGAATGCCGCCAAGATAAGTGTTGAAAAAGGTAAGACCAACGGAATTATTTTTAGCCTAGGGGTTTCTACCATGATAATTATCCAGGCCTATATTGCGGTAATGATCTCCAAATTTCTTTTTAACAACCCGGAGGTCATTGATCTGCTTTTAAAAATTGCCCTTCTGGTTTTTGCCTTTTTTGCCATATACTTCTTTGTCAAAGCCAAAAGCAAAAAGATTGAACGAACCAAAATTGTAAAGGTTAGCAAGAAGAACAGTTTTTTTAAAGGGATTTTATTAGCCGCCCTAAACCTGCTCACCATTCCATATTATAGTGGCCTAAATGCCATGTGGAATGCCTCTGGCTGGATAAAATTTCAATTCAGGGACATAGCGACTTTTATACTAGCTGCCGGTTGTGGTACTTTTACAGTGCTCTATCTATACACAGTATACTTCAACAAATTAGAAACCAAAACCAATAGATTTTCAAAAAACTCCAATTACATACTTAGTGTCTTAATGCTATTGTTGTTGGTAATCACTCTAATTCGTATTTTTTATACTTGATGAAGCCCGAAAATCAAAATTTCTTTCACAAGGTATACCATGTGGCCCGGCAAATACCCTACGGCAGGGTAACCTCTTACGGTGCCATTGCTAAATATTTGGGTATGGCCAGAAGTGCCAGGATGGTGGGCTGGGCCATGAACGGCTCCCACGGTATGGAAGATATTCCGGCGCATAGGGTGGTAAACCGCAAAGGGCTTTTAACTGGGAAACATCACTTTGACGGTTCCAATCTAATGCAGCAATTGTTGGAAAGCGAAGGAATAAAAGTAGTGGACAATCAGATTATAGGTTTTGAAGACTATTTCTGGGATCCTGCAAAGGAATTATAAGTCTGTACGCCCAACAAACCGGACACTTGCCGTCCTAGATCAGCAGTTTTGCATCATCCTGAATGCCTTATTTATTTTCAATTCCCTTCCTTCCTTATCTCGCTCCTAAGCCCTATCTTTGTAATTTAGAATCAGTTTTAATAATGACTG
>CAXAVP010000269.1:0-5965 GCA_963972175.1 uncultured Arenibacter sp. | reverse complement strand
TCTGGTTGTTACCGCCGCGGTATCCACTTCCGGAAATAAGCTATTTATAAAAGACCTTGACCAACCCAACAGCGAATTGATCTGCATTCTGGACCAACCGGACTCCGACAGTCATATTATTGATAATATTGGCTCAAGATTATTTATTGTAACCAATAGAAATGCCCCGAACAAAAAGCTGGTTTCCGTGGATGCCAACAATCCATCTCTAGGGAATTGGGTAGATGTTATCCCGGAAACCGACCATGTTCTCACCCTTGGCAAGGGAGGGGGTTATTTTTTTGCAGAATATATGGTAGATGCCATTTCCAAAGTCTACCAATACGATTACGACGGTAATAGGATTCGCCAAATAACATTGCCGGGATTAGGAAGTGCGGCAGGATTTAGTGCTAAGAAAAAAGACAAGGAAATCTATTTTTCCTTTACCAATTACAACACCCCCCAGTCTATCTATAAATTGCATATTGATCAGGGCGATTATACGGTGTATTGGAAACCAGAAATAGGTTTTAACCCTAAGGACTATGAGTCCAAACAAGTATTTTACAACTCCAAGGACGGCACCAGGATCCCTATGATCATTTCCCATAAAAAAGGATTGCGCTTAAATGGTAAGAACCCTACCATCCTATATGGATACGGGGGGTTCAATATAAGCCTTACCCCTGCTTTCTCAATAGCCAATGCCGTATGGATGGAGCAAGGAGGCATTTATGCTGTTCCCAATTTAAGGGGAGGTGGTGAATATGGAAAAAGTTGGCACGATGCCGGTATAAAAACAAAAAAGCAAAAAGTTTTTGATGATTTTATTGCAGCAGCCGAGTACCTAATTGAAAACAACTATACCTCTAGCGATTATTTGGCCATCAGAGGCGGCTCCAACGGTGGTTTACTGGTAGGTGCCACCATGACACAGAGACCTAATTTAATGAAAGTGGCATTGCCCACTGTTGGTGTTTTGGATATGCTACGGTACCATACTTTTACGGCTGGAGCCGGTTGGGCGTACGACTACGGCACCTCTGAGGAAAGCAACAACATGTTTCAATATCTAAAGGGCTACTCCCCGGTACATAATGTACACAAGGGAACAGCCTACCCGGCAACCCTGATCACCACAGGCGATCATGATGACAGGGTGGTACCGGCGCATAGCTTTAAATTTGCTGCCGAACTACAGGAAAAGCAAAGTGGTAGTAATCCAACCCTTATCAGAATTGAAACCAATGCCGGACATGGGGCCGGAACCCCGGTAAGCAAAACCATAGCTCAATATGCAGATATCTTTGGGTTTACCCTATACAATATGGGCTTTAGAGCACTACCTTATCCGAGTGTGGTAAAAAAAATTAAGGATTAGTATAAAAAAATCGATAATTTTGTTAAAAGTCCCTTTCTTTTGGAATCGGACTTTTTTTATCCCCTGTATTTAGCATTATAGTTATGGCCTATGTTAGCAATTAATTCCCTTTCATTTTCTTATGACAAAACATCCATCCTAAAGGACATCAACTTTAAGGTGGCCAGAGGTGAACATATTTCAATTGTTGGGGAAAGTGGATGCGGCAAAAGCACCCTGCTTAAAATAATCTATGGCCTGCTCCAACCAAATAAGGGACAAATCTTTTGGGGAGACACCCAGGTAATGGGTCCCGATTACAATCTTGTTCCCGGGGAATCTTATATGAAATACCTTTCGCAGGATTTTGACCTAATGCCCTTTACCACTGTAGCAGAAAATGTGAGTCAGTTTCTATCCGTATTTTATCCGGAAGAATTAAAGGCCAGAACTCAAGAGCTATTGCAAATGATAGACATGCTTCCCTTTGCTGATATAAAGGTAAAAAACCTTAGCGGTGGCCAACAACAGCGGGTGGCCCTGGCAAGGGTCTTGGCACAAAAGCCAGAACTTCTATTGCTGGATGAGCCCTTTAGCCATATAGACAACTTTAGAAAAAACCAATTGAGAAGAAACCTTTTTGAATACTTGGAAAAGGAGGGGATCAGTTGTATTACCGCTACCCATGACCATCAGGACGTACTTCCCTATGCCCAAAAGATTATTGTTTTAAAAGATCGGGGAATCATGGTAGAGGCCAAAACCAAGGAACTCTACAACAATCCAAAAAGTATTTATACGGCCGCCTTATTTGGGGAGGCCAATCTTATTCCCATCAGTATTCTAAAATCCTATGGTGAAACCGAACGTAAAATTATTGTCTACGCCCATGAATTTAGGGTATCCAACAAGTCGGGCATTCCCGTCAAGGTAGAAAAAAGTTATTTTATGGGCAGCCATTTCCTTATCCAAGCCAAATGCAAAGATCATATCATTCGTTTTCATCACCCGGAATCCATGGAAGTAAACAAGGAGCTGTTTCTTAATATTGCCTTGGAAACCATTAACCAGCGTCTTAAAACTTAATCTAGGGATTTGAACAAAGAGGGCATCATACATGAGCTTAAAATTAAGGCAGTGAGGAGCAGCGGCGCCGGCGGCCAAAATGTAAATAAGGTGTCTACCAAGGTAGAATTATCCTTTGATCTGGAACAATCTACATGCCTTAGTGAAATTGAAAAAAACAGACTGCGCAAAAAACTGGCCCATAAATTAACCAAGGAAAAGGAACTGATCTTACAGTGCGAGGAAACCCGGAGTCAACACAAAAACAAGGAATTGGTCATAAAAAAATTCCTTAAGACCCTTGAAACCAACTTAAGGGTCCCTAAAAGAAGAATAAAAACAAAACCTACGCGGTCGGCCATAGAAAGGCGCTTAAAAAGCAAAAAGCGTGCAGCACAGAAGAAAGCCAATAGGGGCAAACCCGATCTGGATTAGTGAATTTCCAAAATTTTAATTTCCCTTGAATTAAAAATAACAACATCGCCCTTGCCTTTCCCCAAAAGCAGTTTTCCAATAGGTGTGTTAGGTGCGATAGCATAGAACGAAACGCCATCTATTTTTAATTCGCCGGCACTGATTCCCAAATAAAAGTTTTGTTCCGGGGTATACACCAGATTGCCCAATGCAATGGTTGAATAACCACTCCTAAGCGGTACTTTTTTAAACAATTCCTGCAGCAACTGTACCTCCGCCAATTGCTTGCCCAGCTTTTCACGTTCCAGTTGAATCATGGCCCTTCCCGTTTCATGCTTATCCCCGGCACTGCTTTTGGTCTCCGAATTTAAAGCTTCCTGAAGCGCGGCAATATTCTTCTGAATTCGGCTAAGACGATCCCCAATATAAGCCTGACAAAAAGCATGCAGCTGTTGTTTTACTGGATTGTCCATTTTACTTATCTATTCTTATTTTTATTATAGGCTATCCACTATAGCCATTATGTCTATTGGGCCAAATTAGCCAATTCTTTTCCTACCATACTCCCAATGGCGATCCCCATACCCCCCATTCGCACGCCACAGAACACCCTATCCGAAAGCTGCTTTACAATGGGTTGCTTTTGCCCGCCTACTCCCATAATGCCACTCCATCGCCTATCTATATCAATAGGGGTATGGGGCATAATTATAGTATACAGCATTTCTTCCAACCGTTGCTGTATCTTTCTAGACACACCAAAGGCACTGGTCTCCTCTCCCTTAAAATCCAAATTCCTACCACCGCCCAATAAAATGCGGCCATCCACGTTCCTAAAATAATAGTAGCCCTCATCCAAATGAAAAGTCCCCTTAATTTTCAAATTGGGTATAGATTTGGTTATCAACACCTGTGCCCTGGCCGGCTTTACTTTTTCAGGAATTAATTGCAAGGCAAATGCATTGGTAGCCACAAATAGATGTTTTGTCTTAAATTGAAACCTATCAGTCTGCACCGCAACATGGTCCAATTGCTCTAAATAGCTTTCCACCCCTACCGCATTTAAAATGGTTACCCCATTCTTCTGCACCTTGTGCAGAAGGGCATTCATCATTTTACCCGTATTGATCTGCCCTTCAAAGGAATTGGAGATATACTGCTGCTGTACTCCTTGAAAATTGAATGTATTGGGCTGCATCTTAAACGGAGCTGCATTAAAAATAGGTGTCAACAAGGAGTTTGCCCATTCCAATTTATCCAAGCACTCTGCATATAAGTGCTGTTGTTCTTTTAAAAAAACTTCATGCCCTCCGTGATTTTGAAAATCCAAAGCTCCATCACCAAGGTTTTCCCTAAGCAGTTGAATGCCCTCATAGCGTCTTTTTACCAATTTCCGCACATCATCCGCGGAATGGCTCTTTAAGTCTGCCAGGATCTCCGAAATACTGCCAAAACAGGCAAATCCCGCATTTTTTGTGCTGGCCCCTTGAGGCAGTAGGCCTCGCTCTAGGACCAATATCTTAGCAGTGGGGTACTGTCTTTTTAGGTAAAGTGCGCAATTAAGCCCTACTATCCCACTACCCACTATAGTAAAATCGATATTGGACAACCAGGTTTTATATTCCCAATAGCTTAGGTTCATATAAGGCCAAAGTTTTAATAATTAGAAAAAGTCAGACATCTTGGTATTAAGATATTATTTATACTCCGATGCACAAAGAGGCCTGCCTTTAAAACTTAAAAAGCGAAGTAAACTGTACTTTACATTCCAGTTTACTTCGCTTGATCCAAAAAATAATTTCCTTTTTACAATCCGTTTATTCCTCGGGCTGTGGGGCCATGACAAAATCTTCCATAAATTTGGTGGTATAGTTACCGGCCAAATAATCTGGATGGTCCATAAGTTGCCTATGGAAAGGAATAGTGGTTTTAATTCCCTCTATTACAAATTCGTCCAAGGCACGTTTCATTTTATTGATAGCTTCCTCCCTGGTTTGAGCCGTGGTGATAAGCTTGGCTATCATGGAGTCATAGTTTGGAGGAATGGTATAACCACTATAAACATGTGTATCTAGTCTTATACCGTGTCCTCCTGGGGTATGCAGGGTAGTGATTTTCCCTGGGGAAGGCCTAAATCCGTTATAGGGATCTTCCGCGTTTATCCTACATTCAATAGAGTGTAGTTTGGGCAAATAGTTTTTACCTGAAATAGGTACCCCTCCCGCAACAAGGATTTGTTCACGAATAAGGTCATAATCTATTACCTGTTCAGTGATGGGGTGTTCTACCTGAATCCTGGTATTCATTTCCATGAAATAGAAGTTTCGGTGTTTATCTACCAAAAATTCTATGGTTCCCGCTCCTTCATACTTAATATACTCGGCAGCTTTTATGGCTGCTTTCCCCATGTCTTCCCTTAATTTATCGGTCATAAATGGGGAAGGTGTCTCCTCGGTAAGTTTTTGATGGCGACGTTGCACAGAGCAATCCCTTTCAGAAAGGTGACATGCTTTGCCATATTGGTCGCCCACTATCTGAATTTCTATATGGCGTGGCTCTTCTATCAATTTCTCCATATACATACCACCGTTGCCAAAGGCTGCAGTTGCTTCTTGTACCGCACTCTCAAAACTTTTTTCAAGCTCCTCTTCCTTCCAAACGGCACGCATACCCTTACCTCCACCTCCGGCAGTAGCTTTTATCATCACCGGGTAGCCCATTTTCTTGGCTATTTTTTTGGCATCATTTACGTCCTTCAACAAACCGTCCGAACCGGGAACGGTAGGAACACCTGCCTTCTTCATGGTTTCTTTTGCCGTAGCCTTGTCGCCCATCTTGTCTATATGCTCTCCGGTGGCCCCAATAAATTTTATATCGTGCTCCGCACAGATTCTGGAGAATTTGGAGTTTTCCGAAAGAAATCCGTAGCCAGGATGAATGGCATCTGCATTGGTGATTTCTGCGGCCGCAATTATGTTCGGTATTTTTAAATAGGATTCACTACTCGGTGCTGGACCAATACAGACCGCTTCATCCGCAAAACGAACATGAAGGCTTTCCTCGTCTGCCTTGGAGTATACCGCTACCGTTTTTATACCCATTTCCTTACAGGTCCTAATAATACGCAGCGCTATTTCACCCCTA
>CAXAVP010000268.1:0-5997 GCA_963972175.1 uncultured Arenibacter sp. | reverse complement strand
TTTTGGGGCCGAGAGCCTCTATGCTTTTTCTAAACTGGTCATAAGCTTCCCATTCCGCACTTTCCTCTCCACCATATAAGGCCCTTATTCCTGAATTTAGCAAAGATAAATTAGCAGCCCTATTTGTTGTAAAGTCGGCATCATGGCTTCCTAAACCTATTATAAACTCATTGTTAATGGTACTGGCATGACATACTAAACAATTGGGTGCAACCACTCTTACGCCATTAGGTGCGTTTACCGCCGTGTAATCGTATGGTATATTGGCATTGTCCCCACTTCTATTTAGACGGTTATCCGGATTTTCATTTGTCCCCAGTAAAAAAGCATCATAAGGAATGCCCGAGCTCATATATTCGCCAGCAATGAGATATTCATACCCCACGGCAGCATCACCAGATCTCTGGGGATTGTTCGGCAAGGGAGTGGTTTGAATAAGGGGTTCTTCTTCTTTCGGCTCTTCTGTTGGCCGCTCGGACGTATCTTTATCCTCCAAAATGTCCACAAGATCCTCTCTTTCGTTCTTGGAACAAGAACAGACAACGACGAGAAAAAGAACAAAAAGAAGAATATTTTTTTTCAAAACAAAAGGCATTTATCTACGATAGGTAACTATTAATTTAATAAATATACGTGACAAATAAGGTGCCTTCCTATCTCTATTCGACAAAGCGCCTGGCAACTCGGCAAAAAGTTGAATAAATACTGACACAAACAATCAATTAAGGTAGTTGGGCAATAAGCGGGGTAATATCATTGATGATACAGCAGGAATATCCCAACAATTTCCGGCCCGCCTTCTTATTTAAGATTCTGGTTTGGAAGCGGAACAAAATCGGTTTCCCCGGGAACTTTTGGGAATTTCTGATCTTTCCAATCCTGGCTAGCCTTTTCTATACGCTTTTTATTGGATGAGACAAAATTCCAAAATATATGTCTTTCCTCAGGAAAAGGTTCTCCTCCAAAGATATAAACGGTTGAACCTGCTTTTAGTTGAAACTCACATAACCCTCTTTCCTTGGCTATCAAAATTTGCTGTGAAGCATAAGTATTTCCTTCACTAATAATACTACCCTCCAAAATATACAGCCCACTTTCCCCATATAGATGGTTTCCAATGGATACATTTTGATCGACCTCAGTTTTTAATTCTAGCAAATAAAGTCTACTGTGAACCGGCACTGCTGACACTTTCCCCATAGCCTCTCCGGCTATAAGGGCAAAAGACACGCCCATAAAGTCCCATTTGGGTATATTTTCCTTTCCTATATGGGTGAAGGTTGGTTCCATCTCTTCCAACTCTTGCGGGAGTCCAACCCAAATCTGAAGTCCATGAAGTGACTTTCTAACTCCCCTTAATCGCTCTGGACTGCGCTCTGAATGAACAACGCCTTTCCCGGCCGACATCCAATTTACCCCTCCCGGATTAATTTCCACTTCGTTTCCCAGACTATCGCGGTGAACTATAACCCCATCAAAAAGGTAGGTAAGGGTAGAAAGTCCAATATGTGGATGTGGCGGCACTTGCAATTGCTCCTCTTCCGCCAAGGTAACCGGTCCCATATGATCAATAAAGGCAAAGGGACCAACCATTCTTTTTTGTCTAAAGGGCAATAATCTACCTACCATAAAATTACCAATATTCGCTGCTCTTTCTGGAATTACAAGCTTAAGGTTAGACATCTCGTTAAGTGTTAAAATAGTATCATAAATATAACTATATTCTGTTAAATCCTAGGGGTGTATCATAGAGACATAGGGACTTCCATAACCAAAACCTTGGTGGCTTTGCTAGTTGATAAGGATATCTCATTGGTATCCCAAATTCCCATTCCGTCACGCCTGTCCAAGGATTGCTCTCCTATTTTTATACTCCCTTCCAGCACAAATACATACACCCCATTGCCAGCCTTATTTAGGGTATAGGTAGCGGAGCGATCGGAATCAAAATCACCTAATGAAAACCAGGCATCCTGATGTATCCACACTCCCTGTCCGTCTTTGTTTGGAGACAGGACTTGGTAAAGAGAGTTTTTTGTAGCTATACCACTCGTAGCAATTTGATCATATCTTGGGGTAACATTTTGCTTACTGGGAAAGACCCATATCTGTAGAAATTTAACCGCTTCTTGCCTGTTGTTATTGTACTCACTGTGAAACACCCCTGTTCCTGCACTCATCACCTGAATATCACCTTCCCTAATAACGGTAGTATTCCCCATGCTGTCCTTGTGTTCCAAATCTCCTTGCAGGGGAATGGAAATAATTTCCATGTTTTTATGTGGATGCTTCCCAAAACCCTTTCCGCCAGCAACCCAATCATCATTAAGCACCCTGAGCATTCCAAAATTCATTCTATTTGGGTCGTGGTAATTTGCAAAACTAAAACTGTGATAGGACTTAAGCCAACCGTGATCGGCATGTCCTCTGGTCCCTGATTTATGAACTACTGATTTCATGATATGTATTTTTCCAAAATTACTCCTCTTACAATTAATGGACATTGATGTATGATAAGTAATTGAAAAGCATGGTTTTTTTTTTAAACTACAACCTTAGGGGATTTCACTATAATGCAGGAAAATAAATATACTTGTCTCGGACAAAAAATAGATAACTTCCTATCTAGGGCTTTAGAAAATTAACACTATCTAATTTACTTGCAACCATATACTGGCAACCTACAGTATAGACGAGCTAGGCTATCCTAATTATTTGGAATACGATATGCAAGATGCCAAGGTAGTGCAATCTTGATGGAAGTATAGGCCATCGGTACAATCGCATATATCAGCACAAAAATATTGGACTCCAAATAAGTAGCCACTATCAGGCAACTACGAGGCACCTAAGGTGACTTTTTTTATTGGGATCTTTGTGACACATAGAGATTGCTGCATTGCCTTTTCATTTATTTCTTACCTATAAAAAAAACACAACGGCCACAAATAGGTCTTATATCTATGTCTTTCCAACAAAAAATAGGTAACTTAGTCCTAACCATAACTAGTATATTATCTAAACCACTAAACCATGATCGCTTTGTTTGTTTTTTTGGGTATTGTTGCCTTATTAGCCTTCTTTCTTATAAATGTATTTAACCGCTTTGCCAAACTAAGGAACCTGGTAATGGATGCCTGGAGCAATATTGATGTTGCCTTGAGAAGGCGGTATGACCTAATACCTAATCTGGTAGAAACGGTAAAAGGTTACGCAGCACATGAAAAAGAGACCCTAGATTCGGTTATCCTTGCCCGTAACGCTGCCATGTCGGTCCCTACAGGGGATATCAATGCACAGATTAAGGCCGAAAACCAATTGCAGCAAAGTCTACGCAGTATATTTGCCCTGGGTGAAGCCTATCCCGACTTAAAAGCCAATGCGAGTTTTCTGGATCTTCAGCAAAAATTAAATGAAATTGAAGAGAATCTAGAACGTGCCAGGCGCTACTACAATGGTTCTGTTAGAGAGAACAACACCTATGGAGAAAGCGTTCCAGGCGTGTTGGTAGCCAGTATGTTCAAATATCAAAAGTTCGACTATTTTGAAACCGATGAGGCAAGCAGGGCCAATGTAAAAGTGGATTTCTCTTAATGAAAAATATATTTTATTTCTTACTCCCACTCTTGATTTCCTTTGTGGGGAGAACCCAGGACTTTACGGTAAAAAATTACACCGTGGACGTTACCTTGCATCAAGATGGCTACTTTGACGTTGTTGAAAAATACGACATCAATTTTGAAATACCCAAACACGGCATATATAGAACCATTCAGACAGCGTATGACTTGGTGGATTCTACTGGGGCAAAGTCCACTAGAAAGATCCGAATAAAAAATTTAGAGGTTCCCGATCATAATTTTGACGTCCCTTTTGATTTTGTGCAGAAATTGCAAGACAAAATGGATATTAAAATAGGGGATAAGGATATTACCGTAGTTGGCCCCCAACACTATGAAATAAGTTATCGTGTACACAATGCCCTTCTTTTTGAGAATTCCCAAGTCCGTTTCTATTGGAACATAAAACCAGAGGATTGGCAGGCCGATTTTCACCAAGTTAATTTTAAGGTACGGGTCCCCGATAATGTGACACTTAACCCTGAAAATAGTTTTGTATACTCTGGGGATAGAGGAACCAATACACTAAGCCGGGATATGCAATTATACTACACGGGCAATGAGTTTTCCGGAACAAGCAAGGCTGGGTTTATATCCCATCCCGGACAAAGTGTAACGGTACTGATAAACCTTCCCTCAGGTACTGTACAGGAAGAAAAACCATTTTGGCCTTTTTGGAACCAATTCGGTTGGGTATTATTAATACTAATACAGTTTTTTGCCTTCTTTAAGGTTTGGTGGGATTTTGGCAAGGACAAAAGGGTCATTGCCACTACTACCTATTATCCTCCAGACAATATAGACCCGGCCATGGTGGGATTCCTTATCAATGACAGGGACGACAATTCTGATTTAATTTCTTTATTGCCCTATTGGGGAGCCAAAGGGATTATCCGAATCGAGGAAATGCCCAAGAAGGGGCTGTTCGGGTCCAAGGATACCAGAATTATTCGCCTGCAATCCTTGGCAGCTGATGCCAAACCATATGAAATGGAAATATTTAGAGGCCTATTTGGTGATAACAGTAATGTAGCGGGTACAGAGGTCCTTGTCTCCAGTCTTAAAAATAGCTTTTATCTAAAAATGGCAGAGGCCCGTAGCCAACTAAAAAAGGAAGCGCAACCCTATTACGAAGCGGAATCCAAAAAAATCCAGGGTATTATGTATGTTATACTGGTAGCCTTAGCCATAGGACTAACCTTGATAGGACTATTCTTTTGGGGTCCCTTGGCAGCCGTAGCAATTGTAATCTCCTGTATCTTATTAATTTTCGTTAATAGCTACATGGTAAAAAAGAACGCCAAGGGCAATGAGCTGTTATCCGAATTAAAAGGATTTAAGAGATTTATAAAAGTTGCCGAACAGAATAGACTTACAATGCTCCTAAAGGAGGATCCCCATTATTTTGAAAATACCTTGGGTTATGCCCTGGCCTTTGGGATGTTTGATAAATGGGCGAAAAAATTCAGAGACTTAAATATTCCTCCCCCGGATTGGTATACCTCCAGCTCTCAAAGCCACTTATCCATGGATCAATTTTCAAAATCTTTCTCCAGTGCTATGAGCAGTACAAAAAATAACATGGTAAGTTCCCCGTCCAGTAGTAGCAGTTCAGGAGGAGGGGCCTCAGGCGGCGGCTTTGGAGGGGGAGGCGGAGGAAGCTGGTAAGCTATTGCCAAGTCCCTAACCTTGGTAAGACCCATGAACTTTCCTATAAAACCCTACTATTTTTCACTATGGTTTTATAAACAGAAACTAGTATCCGGGTATTGCACCAAAAAGTAGTCATTACAGCCTTACAAATGAACTCAATTTGTAAAGTTATACCTACTTTTGTGCCCTAATGCTTAAGCGTTTTTAATATGGCACAATCCCGAAATACCATTCTGATCGTACTTGCATTTTTTGCCATATACGTTATTTGGGGTTCTACCTATCTTTTAAACAAAATAGCAGTACAGGAATTACCTCCCTTTATGCTGGCATCCATTCGTTTTACTGTAGCCGGCCTGCTCATATTTTTGATTTGTAAAGTAACTGGAATACCCATGGGAATTACTAAAAAACAACTGATAAACACCACCATTGCAGGATTCTTATTCCTGGCTTTTGGGAATGGATTTGTTGTCTGGGCGCTGCGATATGTAGATAGTGGTTTTGCCGCCCTTGAGATATCGGCCCAGCCCTTGGTCATTTTATTGATGATGCGCATCCTCCAGGGAAAAAAGATACAGACCTTATCCCTGATAGGGGTAGCCATAGGTATATTGGGCATTTATTTATTGGTTAGTCAGCAACAGCTGTTAAACAAGGAAAATTCAGTTTTGGGAATGGTCATGATTTTCTTTTGTATGATTAGCTGGGCCGATATCTCAAG